>NZ_RZSG01000312.1:0-6593 GCF_003997725.1 Mesorhizobium sp. M4A.F.Ca.ET.050.02.1.1 | reverse complement strand
TGGCCGAACAGCTCGCTGCCGAACAATTCCTTTGTGATGGCGCCGCAATTCATCGCAATGAAAGGATCGTTTGCCGTGCGCCGGCTGCCGGCATGGACAAGCCGCGCAAACAGCTCCTTGCCAACGCCGGTCTCCCCTTCGACCAGCAGCGAGGCGACGCTGTTCGAGCGGGCAACGCGACAGGCGACATCGACGGCAGCAAGCAGCGCCTCGCTTTCGCCGACGATCATGGCGGCCGCGTCCTGGAGGTGCTTGTCCGCCTCCCGGTGGGTCACGCTGGAGACTGCAGGCGCCGACGGGAACACGAGCGCCGCGCCGCGCAGGTCGCCGTCGAGCTTGAGCGGCGTGATGTGGCAGGAACGCAGATGGGCCGGCAGCGCCCTGGCGATATCGGCCTCCGAGCCGGACGAAGGAAGGTTCATCAGCCAGCGCCCACGCCCAGCCTCCATCCGACCGTCCGTCATTTCAGTGGCTTCGCCATCGGGCACGTTGTTGCGGAAGATGGCGCGGCCACGATGATCGAGGATCACCAGCCCGTCTTTCCGGCGGTAGCTGGAAGCCGAGGAGATGAAAGCCTCGAGCAGGCGCGTTCGTTGCTCCGCCTGCTGCTCGGCCAATGCCTTTTCGATCTGCCGGGCCGTTGCGGCGACCAGAGCGGTGTTATGCGGCCGGAAGATCGGCGAATAGCCCGACAGGTCGACGACACCGATGATCTTGCCGTCCAGTGGATCGCGGATCGGCGCACCGGCGCAGGTCCAGGACTTGATGCCGGCGCAGAAATGCTCGGCCGCATGGACGAAAGTCGGCTCCCCGGTCCACAGTGCCGTACCTATGCCATTGGTTCCGACAGCGTCCTCGTTCCATTTGCCGCCGATGGCAAGGTGGATATCCATGCCGTTATGCAGTGTCTTCTTGTCGCCGATAGCGTCGATCAACACCCCGTCGCTGTCGGCAAGAACCAGCATAGCGCCTGTTCCCTCCAGCAGCTGGCCGATGGAGGCGAAGGACCGACGCGCCGCCGCGAGCAGTTCGGCATTGGCCCGGGTCAGAAATTCGATCTCGTCGCGATCGCTGTTGAGCGGGGCTTCATGCCCTTGCGCATTGATGCCGCCGGTTGCGCTGCGATACCAGGAGTCGTGAATGAGCGAGCGGACGTGGCTTGGCTTGATTGGATCGCGGGCACATTTGGGTTCGTCGGCCAGAAAATCTTCCCAGGCGCGCATGGTGGCGCGCTCGTCATAATCGATGTTGCCCAGAACCATTTGCCTGCCGGCTGACGGCGCACGCGCCGGAAGAGCATCGATCTTCATCTGACTGGGACCCGGATCACGTTTCATTCAGTCATCACGGAACCTTTGAGACCATCGCTATGTGTTCTCGGCGATCCGGACGTCGCGTCCAATTGGTTAGCCGATGCCGAGCTTGGCGCCGATTTCGGCGGCAAGCTGTTCTTCGGAGTAAGCGCCGGTGAGGCGCATCCCATCCATGTCGGCAAGCTTGGCAGCTACGGTTTCGTCGACCGGCGCGAAGTAGCCATTCTGTTTCGTCGCCAGCACGAAAATCTGTTCCCGGTCGCGATTGCGTACGTCGCCGATGTGATGGAGCTGGCGGCCCGTGTTTTGATCCTTCGAGACCACGCGACCGTTGATGCTGATATGGACAGAGGGCCTGGCTTCCGACGCCGACACCGGGGCACCACCAACGTGGATGACAAGGCCCTCGGCCTTTGGCAACTGGCGTGGCTTTTTGGAAGCTGAATAACCGCCGGCGCTGAGCTGGTCGGCAAGGCGGACGATGGTGGAGCGATTTTTCTCGATCAGTCGTTTGATCTGCACGTCCTCGCGCCGCGGGCCATCCCGCTTGGAGATGATCTCGACCATGAATCCTCCCAGATTCGTTGGCAGTGCTGTTAGGGCAATTCTTCTCCTTTGCAGCGAACCTTACACTGCCACAGTCGGGTTCGCCATTCATATTAGTTAGCGCCGAAATAGGTGTTGTTGGTAGCAGGTGGCTGCTACAAAGGGCTGGTACTCGTACGTCTGAGTAATGCCCGCGTCAGGCTGCCTTGGCTTGCCCGTTACCAGCCATACGACCCGGTCCAAATCCCTGCATAGCCAAACGCACCTGCGACGCTTCCGGGGAATCGAGCTCGGCATGGTCGAGGTCGTCGTGGCCGAGAACGTCCATTATCCGCCTGGTGGTCGGACCGGGGATGGCAATAGGAGCTTTTTTTATCGGTGGCACCGTGCGTCCGCTAGCCAGGTATGTTCCGGAAACCAGGAACACCATCAGCGTCGAATCAAGAATGTCATGGCCGACAAGGGTGCCGGTCAGGCCGCCAATGACATAGACGATGACGGTGACGACGATCATTGACGCACCGAACCGCTCGACTGGATCGGCACTGAGGCGCAGGACCCTTGCTGCGTTCCAGACCGCCACGCCGAAGATTGTCGTGAGAGCCAGAGCTCCAAGCAACCCGGCCTCGACAAGAGCGGTCAAAAAGCCGTTGTGAAAGTGGTTGAAACCTTGGTTCGTCCCAAATCGCTCCTTGAATCCCTCCTGTGTAAGCGTGCGACTGGCGGAAATGCCGTGGCCGAAAAATGGGGCTTCACGAAATGCATCGAGGCCTATGTCCCAGAGTCCAACCCGCAATCCGAGTGGAGTGGAATGATCGCCTCTGGTGGTGAGGGCCTGCCAGTCATCGAAAAGGAAATGAGTGCGATCCACGATGATCGGAAATGTAATTGCCGCCGTTAACAAGCTGGAAGCGCCTGCTACCACCAGCAACCGCCTCATATTCGCTCGAGTGAACCTCCGGCGATTGACCACAAGGATGGCGACAACGGCAACCAATAAGGCCACCCAAACCATACGCGAGCCCGAGTAGACAGTCGCCACGACCCCGGCGAGTGCGGCGACAGAGAGTGGCTTCCAGGCTTTCTCCATTCCCGACAGAGCGCCCGAAAGGCACATCATCACGGCGAGACAGGTGACAGTCGCAAAAACGATCGGATTTCCAGCCCCCCCTTCTGCCCTGAGCATCCCGATCCAGTAATATTGGACCATGGCCAGGACCAACGCACCGCTACAGGCCGCAGCGCTCGCAAGCACAGCAATGCGCGCAAGGCTGGCCTTGTCGATGATGCTCCAGGTCGAATAGGAGATCGGGAAGAACAGCAAGGTGACCAGCGGCAGGAAATACGCGACGTCAGCCCGCAGCGTACCGTTGACGATCGAGGCCAGAACCATAGCCGCGCAGTAGGCATAGATCGCAATGGTCATGGCAAGCATCGGCCGGTCGACATTGAAGCGCCGCCGTTTGGCTGCCAGCAGCAGCACCGACCAGAGTGCGCCGCCATGAAAGACGAAGCTCACCGCCGATCCCAGCACAGGTGGCGAAAAGAAACAGGCGATGGAGAAGTAGATGATGACCTGCGCGGGTGTGAGATGCCGCCGGAGCGATATGAACGGGTTCAATGCCTTGCTTCGCAATCTTCCAGATTGTGCACGGATCGTTCGAAGGTCCCCGCCATCCCTTTTCCCGAGCCGGTATAGCCGCTGGCTCCGGTATCCGATAGTGCAATACCGCCGCGCCCCGCAACCGGCTGTGAGGGCGGGCAGTCCTGACTGAAATTGTCGGCCACGCGCCACCTCAAGCCGCGACAGCCGTTGAAACTCCCTGGTGTGCTTCCCGCCATGATTGGAACATCAATACGTCCCAGAGCGGATACTGGTGGTTGCGCTGTCCAGAAAGGTGTTCGGACCAAGCGCGCCGAATCGCCTCCGGCCGGAAGAAGCCATCTTCGCGCAGCCGGCGCTCGTCGAGCAGCGCCTCGGCCCAATGGCGCAGCGCACCGCGCAGCCAGGTGTCGATCGGTACGCCAAAGCCCATCTTTGGGCGTTCGATGAGCCCGCGAGGGATATGCCTGTACAGGAGTTGCCTGAGTGGCCACTTCGTCTTGTTCTCGGCCCGCAGGATGGAGAGCGGCAACGAGAGCGCGAAGCCTACCAGCCGATGGTCGAGCAGCGGCACGCGGGTCTCGAGGCCGACAGCCATTGCCGCGCGGTCGACTTTCACCAGAATGTCGTCCGGCAGATAGCTCATCATGTCGAGATACATCATCCGCTCGACGCTGCCCGGTAAGGTCGGAAGTGCTTCCAATCCGGTCAGCATCGTGGGTGGCTCGACCGCATCGGGAATGATCTCGGACGGCTCCCAGTGCGAGCAGAGACGACGATAGACGTCGTTCATGGTTCGAAGCGAAAGGACCGACGCCGCCTTGTGGATCTTGTCGCCTACCCGCTCGCGCCGAAGGCGTCGCGGCAAGAGCGGCATGATCCCGTCTGCGACGTTGTCATACAGTTCGGGGGACGGCAGTGTTGCCAGGCTGGCCGACACGCGACGCAGGCCGATCGGGATGCGGGAAAGCTTGTTCCAGAGCGCGTCAGCGAGCGCGTAGCGCGTGTAACCGGAAAACAACTCATCTCCGCCGTCGCCCGACAGCGCAACGGTGACACTGCCACGCGCCAGTCTGGAGACGAGGAAAGTCGGGATTTGCGACGAGTCCGAAAACGGCTCGCAATAGATGCCCGGCAGTTGCGGCACGACGTCGAGGGCGTCCCGGTCGCTCAAATATAGTTCCGTATGGTCTGTGCCGAGATGGCGCGCCACATGTTCGGCATGATCGGCTTCGTTATAGCCGGCTTCGGCGAATCCGATCGTGAACGTTCGCACAGGCCGCGAACTGATCGACTGCATGACCGCCACGATTGCGGAAGAATCTATGCCGCCGGAGAGGAAGGCGCCGAGCGGTACATCGGCTATCATCTGCCCTTCGAGTGCGCGGCGAAGATGGCGCTCGACTTCGTCGACCGCTTCCTGTGGGCTTCCTTGAAAAGGTTCACGGCGACCCTGTTCCGCGACCTCCCTCGCGCTCCAATAGCTCTCTACGCGTGGCTCGCGCACAGGATCGGAAAGAACGAGAAGGTGGCCAGGTCTTAATTTGCGGATGCCCTCATAGATGCTGTACGGCGCGGGAATGTAGTTGTGGCGCATCAATAGCGCCAGCGCATTCCGGTCGATCGCTGGGCGCCAGTCGGGAAGCAGATGAAACGCCTTGGGCTCGGAGGCGAAGGCAAACGCCTTACCAACACGGCCATAATACAGGGGCTTCTCCCCCAGGCGATCGCGCCCGAGAAGAAGGGTTCTCTCTTTCCGGTCCCACAGGCCGAACGCGAACATGCCTGTGGCCAACTCAAGAGCTTGTTTTAGCCCCAGTTCCTCGATCGCAGCCAGAAGGACCTCGGTGTCGGAATGCCCGCGCCAGGCACGATCGCCATGTTCCCGATCGAGAAGCGTGCGCATCTCACCGTGATTGTAGAGTTCGCCGTTGAAGACGATGACGTAACGGCCGCCGTGCGAAGTCATGGGCTGGGCGCCAGCCGATGACAGATCTATGATTGCCAGCCGTCGTTGACTAAGCGCGACACCCGCCTCAGCATCAGTCCAGACGCCGTCGCCGTCCGGCCCTCGGTGCCGGATCATGTCGGCCATGCGACGTACAGTGGAGGCGCCGCTGCTCGTCGCGGCCACGCCACCCACAATGCCGACAATACCGCACATCCGGCGTCGTTGCTCCCATGATGGCCTGTCCCCGAGTCCTGTTCTCTATGCAAAATCAGAGAGAGGAAAATCGGGCGGCTATTAATCCGTTCGCACGAAACACCATTGACCGCAGCCGGTTCCGAAAAGGCCGATTCCTGGAGTGACGTTCAGGCGCTGCTTCGTGCGAAACCCAAGCTTTTCCACGGCCGTCTCCAGCTCGACAGCCGAGGTGGATTGATAGGGGTACCCGCCAAGCCAGTCGTCGACATCCGCCAAGAACTCCATGCCCCGGCGTTGGCGATAGTTCTTTACGAAAGAGATCGCGTCCCGATGCCGCAGCGTTCTTGCCAACATATAGGCGCAGACAAAAAGCGCCCTTACCGGAGGTCGCAGCCACTGATGGGAGGAGTAGAGCCTCTTTTCGACCGTCCACAGCCCGCACAGCGGCGTCTTCAGGTAGATCGCAATTCCCAATCGCCCCCCGCGACCAACGAGATCGGTCGCATTGCGGATCGCTGCCCACATATCGCCCGTATGGTGCAGGACACCCCACGAGTAGACAATGTCGAACGTCCCGGACGGGAGCGACGCTTTATCGAGGATGTCGGCTCGCTCCACACTCCATTCCGCTCCCGACGCAAACCGGGAAAGAACGGCTTTGGTTGTTTCGACGCAGCGGACGTCGTAGTCGAGCGCCCGGACCTTCGCCGCGCCTAGCCGAAGGGCGGCCGCCGAATGCAGGCCCGATCCGCAGCCGATGTCCAGAAATGTCTTCCCGTCCAAATCGCCCACCAGACGGCGAAGATCCTCGCAAGCCCGGTCCAGGTGTTCGTCTTCGAAGCGCGCGGCGAGCTCGGACCAGTTGCGGCCAAAATCATAGCGCGCGTTCATTGGCTTCCCATCCGTCGTCCTTTTCTCAAAGACCAAGGGAATCGGATCATACTCGATAGAATTCCCGATACCATTCCACGAAACGCGGAACCCC
>NZ_RZSG01000311.1:0-6597 GCF_003997725.1 Mesorhizobium sp. M4A.F.Ca.ET.050.02.1.1 | reverse complement strand
CGTGCCGCCCGAGGAGGCCGGCAGCGGCGGCGACACCAACGGCGCGGCCATGCGCATCGCGCCAGTTGGCATCATGATGCCGCCGGAGCCACTCGACACGCTGGTTGCGAAGGTCGCGGAAACCTGCCGGGCCACGCACAATACCTCGATTGCCATAGCTTCGGCCGCCGCGGTCGCTTTGGCGGTCAGCGGCGGAGTCTCGGGCGCCGACTGGCGCGCGGCTTCCGAGCGCGCCGTGACGGCGGCACGGTTGGGGGCAACGCTCGGGCATTGGGTCACCGGCGGCGACATCGCCGCGCGGATCGCCTGGGCGCAGGACCTTGTGCGCGGCAAGGCCGAGAAAGAGGCGATCCGGCTGATCGTCGATCTGGTCGGCACCGGCGTCGCCAGCCAGGAATCGGTTCCGGCGGCGTTCGCCGTGCTGGAGGTCGCCGAAGGCGATCCGTGGCGAGCGGCTGTCATCAGCGCCAATCTCGGCGGCGACACCGACACGATCGGCGCCATTGCCGCCAGCATGGCAGGTGCCTCTGCCGGCCTGTCGCGCCTGCCGCAGGATCGCATTGCCAAATTGCACGGCATCGATCTCGCCGCGGTTCGCGCGCTGGCAGACGATCTCATCGCGGCACGCGAGGCAAAGATCCGCTCCGGCAAGGAGGCTGCAGCATGAGTGGACGGCTGGTCCATGTCGGCAGCGCCGTGGTGGACTATGTCTACCGCATCGACGCCTTGCCGGCGCCCGGCACGGAAAAGACCGCGTCGAGCTACGCGCGGGTCGCCGGTGGCGGCTTCAACATGATGGTCGCGGCGAGGCGCACCGGCATGAGGGTGGTGTTCGGCGGTCAGCTCGGTACCGGGCCGGACGGCGATTTCCTGCGCGCGGCTTTTGCCGCCGAAGGCATCTCGACGCTGACGCCGCCGTCGCCGTTGATGGACAGCGGCAATTGCGTTGCCATGATCAGCGGCGACGCCGAGCGCACCTTCGTCTCCTGGCCGGGCGCCGAGAGCCGGCTCACGCGCGACATGATGGCTTCCGTCCAAGTCCAAGCCGGTGATTGGGTTTTTACCTCCGGCTACACGCTGAGCTATCCCGGCAGCCGCGACGCGCTCGCCGACTGGATCGAGGCGCTGCCGGCGGAAGTCCCCTTCGTCTTCGATCCAACGCCGGTGATAGCCGAGATTCCGCGCCCGATCCTGGACAGGGTGCTGGCGCGCACGACCTGGCTGAGCTGCAACACCAGCGAGGCGGCCGCGATCGCAGGTTCGGGCGACGCGCAGACTGCAGCCATCCGGCTGCTCGCCGACCATTGCCGGAAAGCGGTAGGCGTCGTCATCCGCGACGGCGCGCAAGGCTGCCTAGTGCGGCTGGCCGATGGCGGTACGCGCGCCATACCCGGTTTCGAGGTCGCCGCCGTCGACACCAACGGCGCCGGCGATGCTCATATCGGCGCCTTCGTCAGCGGCCTGTCGCGCGACATGCCGCCATGCGAGGCAGCGCGCTATGCCAATGCGGCGGCAGCGATTTCCGTTACCCGCCATGGCGGATCGTCGGCGCCGACCGACGCCGAAACCCAGGAATTCCTTGCCCGGCGCGTTCAAGCGGCGATCGCGCAGGACCGGGAACGAGAGGCCACAACTTAACAAGCCCGCCAACCGGGCAAACAATGAGAGGAAAGAAACATGCGCATGCCCAGACTGACCGCTTTTTTGACGGCCACGGCCGTCTTCGCTTCAGCATTCACGCTTGCCGCCAATGCCGGTGAAGTGCATGTGCTCAACTGGAAGGGTTACGGCGCCGACGAGCCATGGGCGATCGCAGCCTTCGAGAAGGCGACCGGCAACAAGGTGGTCAACGACTTCTTCAACTCCGAACAGGAGATGCTGACCAAGCTCAGGACCAATCCCGGCCTTTACGACGTCGTCATGATCAATGCCGCCTTCAACGATCAGGCGATGGCCGGCAAGCTGATCCAGCCGATCGACGTCTCGAAGCTTGCCAACTACGCCGACATCAGCAAGGACAAGGCCGGCTCACCGATGCTCAACCATGACGGCAAGGTCTATGGCGTGCCGTGGGTGTGGGGGCTGACCGCCTTAGCGATCAACGAGAAGTCGTTCCCCAAGCCGCCGACGAGCATCGCCGAAATGTGGGATCCGGCGCATAAGGGCCGCGTCATCATCCGTGATGACGCCGTCGAGGCGGTGCAGTTCGGCGCCATCGCCAGTGGCCAGAACATAAACGACATCAAGGACATGGAAGCGGTCAAGGCGAAGCTCACCTCGCTGATGCCGCAGATCAAGACGTTCTGGAGCTCGGAGAACGACTGGAACCAGATGGTCGCCTCCAACCAGATCGACATCGGCACCTACTGGAGCGGCTCGGCCGATCGCGCCAAGACGCATTTCAAGCTGCCGGTCTCGCTGGTTATCCCGCAGGAAGGCGCCGTCGCCTGGCTCGATGCCTTCTCGATCCCGGCAGGCTCCAAGAATGTCGAGGGCGCCGAAGCCTTCATCAACTACATGATCGACCCGAAATTCTACGTCGAATGGGTCACCAAGGTCGGCGCGCCGGTATCGGCCAACACCAAAGCGGTCGAGGCGCTGCCCGAGGATGCATTCAACCGCAAGGTCATGGGCGATCCGGACGTCGCCAAGCGCATCCAGTTCCAGGCGCCGGTCACCGACGAGCAGCGCGAGAAGTACCTGGCGCTCTGGCAGGAGCTGAAGGTCAACGTGAAGTAGTCGGCGTCTTTCGGGGAGGAGAGGCATCCATGGCTGACCAGCATGCGATCGGTTCGCGGCGCGGACTGAGGCCGGCCCTGCCGCTTCTCCTGCCGGCCTATCTGTGGCTGACGGTGGCGATCTTCCTGCCGCTGTCGGCCATGGTCTTCTTCTCCTTCATGACCGACCTGCCGCTGGCCGGGAAGGAATGGGCGTTCACGCTCGACAACTACGCGGCCTTCTTCTCGCAGAGCCTTTATCTGACGCTTCTGCTTGCCTCGCTGCGGCTCGGCCTCGAGGTCACCCTTTGGTGCGTGGTGATCGGCTATCCGGCGGCCTATGTGCTGGCCAAGGTGCTGAAGGGACGCAGCCGGGAGGCGATCTTCCTGCTCGTCATCCTGCCGTTCTGGTCGAACGGGCTGGTGCGCATCTTCTCCTGGGCGATGGTGCTGCGCGAGGGCGGCATCCTCGACACGGCACTCAACGCCGTGCTGCCGTTCAAGATCAACATCGATCTCATGTATTCCTACCCGGCCGTCATCATCGGCCTGGTGCACTCCTACGTGCCCTACATGGTGCTGACCTGCTACCTGACGCTGCAGGCGATCGACGATTCGCTGATCGAGGCCGGCCGCTCGCTCGGCGCCTCGCGGCGGCAGGTTCTTTGGCGCGTCATCATACCGCTGTCGATGCCGGGCCTGATCGCGGGGGCGGCGCTGATTTTCGTGCCGGTCGTCGGCTCCTTCATGGAGCCGCGTATTCTCGGCGGCCGCACCGGCACTTTCTACGGCACCGTCATCGAGGACCAGTTCGTCGCCGTCTTCAACTGGCCGCTGGGCGCCGCTCTCTCGTTCATCCTGCTTGCCGTCGTGCTGGTGATCCTGGCGGTGGCCTCGCCAGTGTTGCGGAGGGCCGCCTGATGGCGACGACGCGCATCCTCGAATGGCTAGGGCGGTTCTACATCGTCCTGCTGCTCGCCTTCCTCTATTTGCCGATCATCATCATGGCGCTGATGTCGTTCAACGCCTCGCCCTTCTACCAATTGCCACTCGAGTGGACGACGGACTGGTACGCCTCGCTCTGGCAGAACGACCAGCTGATCGCGGCGACCTGGAACAGCATCGAGATCGCGGTCATCACCACCATCATCTCGACCGTGCTCGGCTCGGCCGCCTCGCTGGCGCTCTACCGCTACGAATTCCCGGGCAAGAAGGCCCTGCAGGCGCTGCTCTTCCCGCCGATCGCCATTCCGTGGCTGATCACAGGCACGGCGATGCTGATCTTCTTCTTCGGCATCGGCATCGGCCGCGGGCTGGTAGCCATCCTGCTCGGCCATGTCGCGCTGGCGCTGCCTTATGTGATCGTCGTTGTCTCGGCCCGGTTGCAGACCTTCGCGCCGGAGCTGGAGGAGGCGGCGCGCTCGCTCGGCGCCAACCAGTGGCAGGTGACGAACCGCGTCACGCTGCCCTGGATCATGCCCGGAGTGATCGCCGGCGGTCTGTTCGCTTTCGCCGTGTCGTTTGACCAGTTCGTGGTCTCGTACTTCCTGTCGACCCCAGGCCAGACGACGCTGCCGGTCGAGATCTATGCGGCGATCCGCAAAGGCTTCACGCCCGAGATCAACGCGGTGTCGACGATCATCATCGTGGTGTCGATGGCGCTGATGCTGCTCACGGCACGCTTCTTCAAATTCGGCGGAGAGAAATAATGGCAGGCGTCCAGGTAGCGAACGTCTCCCGCAGTTTTGGCGCGCACAAGGCGCTGGATGACGTCTCGATCGATTTCGCCGACGGCGGCTTCTACGCGCTGCTCGGGCCGTCGGGCAGCGGCAAGACCACCTTGCTGCGCCAGATCGCCGGCTTCGATTTTCCCGACAGCGGCCGCATCGCCATCGGCGGCGAGAGCGTCGAGCGCGTGCCGGTCGAGAAGCGTCGCATCGGCATGGTGTTCCAGAACTATGCGCTGTTTCCCAATATGAGCGTCGCAGACAATGTCGCCTTCGGCTTGTCGGTGCGCGGCGAGGCCAAGGCGACGATCGCCGCCGAGGTGCAGCGGGCACTCGACCTCGTCCAACTTGGCAAGCTGGGTGCCCGCCGGCCGCACCAGCTTTCCGGCGGCCAGCGCCAGCGCGTGGCGTTGGCGCGCGCCATCGTCACCAAGCCGCGCGTGCTGTTGCTCGACGAGCCGCTCGGCGCGCTCGACAAGGCGCTGCGCGTCGACATGCAGATCGAGTTGAAGCGCATCCAGCGCGAGATCGGCATCACCACCATCTTCGTCACGCACGACCAGGAAGAGGCGCTGACGATGAGCGACCGCATCGGCATCCTGCGCGACGGCAGGCTGGTGCAGGAGGGGCCGCCGGAAGAGATCTACGACCGACCGCAAAGCGAGTTCGCCGCGACCTTCCTCGGCGACGCCAACATCTTTCGCGGCGACGCGACCGGCACCGGCATCCGGCTGCCCGACGGCACGGCGATCAATGCCTCGTCAGGGCCCTCGTTGGCAGCCGGCGCCAAGGCGAGTTGCGCGGTGCGGCCGGAGCGGATCCAGATCTCGACCGGCGCGGCGAAGCCCGATGCGGACAATGCCAATACGCTCAAGGGACAGGTGTCCAAGCGTATCTTCGCCGGCAACAACAGCACCTATTTTGTCGACCGCGACGGCCGGACGCTGAAGGTGATCGTGCAGAACACCGGCGCCGAAAGGTTGGCTGAAGGTCAGCCGGTGGTGCTCAGCTGGTCGCCGGACAGTACTGTGCTGATCGCGGCGGGCTAATCGACGCCGTCGGGCGGTCATCTGAAGCGTGTCGCGCTGACGCCGATTCAAGAAGCGCGGCTAACTCTTTGTTTTTCAGGCCCGCCAAGAGCCGTCGGCGAGCGCTGCGTAGAGCACGTTGGCGTTGGCCCCGAGCGGCCTGTCCTCCTTGAGCGTCGGGACATGCGTGCGGACAGAAGTGTGGATGACGGCGGTTGCCGGCGCCAGCGTGATCCCTTCACGCAGGTCAACGGCTTGGGCCGCCGCCATCAGTTCCATGGCGATCAGGCGTCGCCACAGTACGATCATGTCGGCGCATTTCGAAACCGCCAGAAGCGTTTGCGTTGCGTGATCCTCCACGCCTTCCGAGACCGGCAGGTAATCGAGCATCACGGGGTTGGCCTTATGGCGGATCGCGGCCAGGATCGCCGTAACGGTCTTCTGCAGAGGCACGAAGCCGGCGGAGGCGCCGCCGAGCGGCGACAGGTATTTGGGCAGGCTGTTGCGGCCCGAGCCGGTGAGCTGGATGAAGCGAGCGGCGCAAGCCCCCGCGCATTGCGCGATTGCCAGGCCAAGCGTCTCGAAGGCGAGCGCGAGTGACGCGGTGTGAAAGTTGCCGGTCGACAGCACCAACGTGTCTTCGACCAGCACCAGCGGATTGTCGGCGGCGGCGTTGAGCTCGATCTCGACCGCCAGCCTGGCATGATCGATCGCCTGGATCAGCGCCCCGTGGATCGAGGGCATGCAGCGGATCGACAGCGGATCCTGCAAGCTCGTCGGCGTCGTTTCATGATCGCGCGCGAGCAGGTCGCGCAGCGTCCTTGCCGCCAGCAATTGGCAGGCCGCGGGCCGCGCGACATGCAGGCGCGGATCGAGAATGGTGCGGTTGGCCGCGAGCGCTTCCATGGTCAGCGCGCCGGCCTGCTGCTGCTGTTCCATCGCAGACAGCGCGTCTGCAAGTGCCAGTGCGCCGGCGCCGGTGGAGACCGCCGAAGCATTGATCAGCGACAAGCCGTCCTTCGGCGCCAGGCTGACAGGAGGGAGGCGCGCCATCATAAGCGCCTTGGCCGAAGGCATGCGCCGGCTTTGGTAATCGGCGTCGCCTTCGGCCAAGGCGCTTATGAT
>NZ_RZSG01000310.1:0-6605 GCF_003997725.1 Mesorhizobium sp. M4A.F.Ca.ET.050.02.1.1 | reverse complement strand
CTCGCGGCGGAGATATTCGTCTCCTTCTACGGCGCGCTGTTCCTGCAATCGGTGCGCAGCCAGGACAAGCGCCGGGTGATGGAGCTTGCCCAGGTCGACTTCCGCCGCCGCGCGGAACTTTACGGCATCCCGGTGAATTACCGTCCATTCGCCCTCGACGATATCCGCGCAGCGCTCGCCGGGGGCAAGCTGGTGCTGGTGCTGATCAGCGGCTTCCTGATGTTCGGCAAGAAGGTTCCGCACTGGGTGCTGGCGATCGGCGACGACGGCGACCATATCCTGATCCACGATCCCTGGGTCGAGGACGAGCGGCAGGAGACGATCCTTGATGCGGCCAATATTCCCGTGCCTTACGGCATCTTCATGAACATGGCGCAGTTCGGCCGTGACGGATTGCGTGCCGCCATCATTCTAGGGAAGCGCTGAAGACAATGACCTGGGTCATCCTTACCGGAAGGCAGAACGACCTCGACCAGGTGGCGACGCCGCACAAGATCATCACCAACCGTGATTATCTTGCCCATCCTTCGCTGTTTCGCGGCCAGCGGCCGAAGGTCATCAACCTGTCGAACAATTACGGCTACCAGAGCCGCGGCTACTATGCCTCGTTGCTCGCCGGTTCGCGCGGCCACAAGGTGATCCCGACGGTCGAGACCATGATCGACCTGTCGGAGCGCAAGCTCTACGAGCATGCGCTGCCCGAACTGGAGCTTGCGCTCAACAAATGCCGCAAGGATCTCGGCGGCGTTTTCCCGGCCAAGGTCGCCATCTTCTTCGGCATCGGCCCCTCCAAGGTGTGGGACCGTTTCGCCAAGCTGCTCTTCGACTGGTTCCGCGCGCCGGCGCTGGAGGTTCACATCAAGGACAGCGCCGAATGGGCCTCGATCCGCAAGATCGGCTTCCTGCCGCTGGCCCGCATGACCGATGATGAGGAAGCCTTCTTCCTGCAGTGCCTGGAGACCTACACCAACCGCGAATGGCGAGACACCAAGGGCCGCACCCCGGCGCGCTACACTTTCGCTACCCTGGTCGATCCGCATGAGGAATTGCCGCCGTCCGAGATTTCCTCGCTGCGTTACTGGGCGCGGATCGCCGAGAAGATGGGCGTCGAAATCGAGCCGATCACCAGGAAGGATCTGGCCAAGCTCGCCAACTACGACGCGCTGTTCATCCGCGAGACCACCTCGATCTCCAACCACACCTACCGCTTCGCCCGCCGGGCGCAACAGGAAGGCATGCCCGTCATCGACGATCCGCTGTCGATGATCCGCTGCACCAACAAGGTCTATCTGAACGAGCTGATGACCTACAACAAGGTGCCGGTGCCGCCGACCGTCATCATTGCCGGCACCTCGGATCTGGAGCTGGCAGCGCAGACGCTGGGCTTCCCGCTGGTGTTGAAGATCCCGGATTCCTCGTTTTCGCGCGGCGTCAAGAAATGCGGGAACCTCGAGGAACTGACCCGGCTCGCCACCGAATGGCTGGAGGATTCCGATCTCCTGATCGCGCAGAAATTCATCCCGACCGAATATGACTGGCGTGTCGGCGTGCTCGGCGGTCAGCCGCTGTTTGCCGTGCACTACCTGATGGCCAAGAAGCACTGGCAGATCGTCAACCACAAGGCCAATGGCAAGCCCGACCAGGGCGGCATCAAGACCTTCACGCTGAAGGAGACGCCGCATCATGTCGTCGAGACGGCGGTCAAGGCGGCGCGCTGCATCGGCGACGGCCTCTATGGCGTCGACCTCAAGGAGACCAAGGATGGCGTCTTCGTCATCGAGGTCAACGACAATCCCAATCTCGACCACGGCTGGGAGGATTCGGGCGAGAAGGACGAGGTCTGGGTGCGGCTGACGCAGTGGTTCCTGGACCGGCTGGAGCGGCCCGGGCGGTAGCGGCCGGGAACGGAATTGAGGAACTGGGGAACTGGGGAATTGAGGAACTGGGGAATTGAGGAACTGAAGAACTAGGGAAGTGAGGAACTGAGGAAGTTAGGACGGATGGCTGCGCTAGCCACTCAATTCTCCAGTTCCTCAATTCCTGTTCGCTCAAACTGGGGGAAAAGCATGCTGTTTTTCGTGATCGAGGATTTTCACGGCTGCGACCGCAAGGAGATCTACCGTCGCTTCCGCGACCGGGGCCGGCTGAAGCCGGATGAGCTTGTCGTCCACCACAGCTGGATCGCGGCAGATATGAGCCGCTGCTTCCTGTTGGTGGAAGCCGACGACGTCACGCTCCTGCAGCGTTGGGCCATCGAATGGAATGATCTGGTGGAGTTCGAGATCATTCCAGTCGCCACCAACAAGGACATGGTTGCGGCTTTGGCCGGGCATCTCTGACCGCAGCCATTTGCTTAATTTGGAGCGAACCGTCTAACCGCAGCTTAAGCCCATCATGCTACCCGCAGATATTGAGGGTTGCTTGGGGATTTTGAATAGATGATGAAGCTGTTTCAATCGGGAAGTTGCGGCCAGATACTATATTTCTGCCTGCTGCTTTTCCTTGTTGGATTCGATTTTGCCAAGGGCCCGATCGAGCATTTTCTGGTTGGAACAAAAGAGGGCATCCAGGATCAGGTCTACGCATCCAACGGCGCCAATATCGCCCAGAGCCAGAGGTCCTTTGTCGAAGGGTTGAAGACTCCCGATCAAGGCATGCATCCACAGCCGGAGTCGGTGCGAGAGCATGCCTCGGGCATGGTGGTTCAGGCGCTCGCCATGGAGGCAAAGAACTCCGCCATCGGAACGATCTACATCTCCATGCTCGTGGCGATGGGCTTCGCGACCATTGTTGCGATGATATGGATGGTGTTGGCGCGTGTGCGTGACATTGGCTGGCCAGCCACGGTGGGTTTCGGCGTTCTTGCTCCGAAACTGGCTGTCTCGGTTCTTCCGGGAAGCCTTCCGCCGCTTACCTTCGAGGTCCTGCAATACGGCTTCATCGCCGCGATCATACTGCTCGGGTTCGTGCCGGGCGGATTTGCCCATGGGCCTCGGGCCGAGCCGGTGAGGCAGGCCGTCGCAGCGGAACCGGCCCGGCGCATTCCAGGTCAATTCGGCCAAAGGATGCGACCGTAGGCTTACTACGGGGATGCTTGATCGGCGAAATTAGCCATAAGCGCCGGCGATCTGACGGCGCGCGCGCATTCCTCGATCAGCCAATCGCGGAATGCCGCCACAACGTCGCGCCGGGCGCTGCGCTCTGGGATCGTCAGGCAATAGGGCTGGCGCAGGTCCGCCGTGCGGAGGACCGGCCGAACCAGCCGGCCGTCTTCGAGCGCCTGGGCGCAGTAGATTCCCTGGGCGAGCGCCACGCCTAGCCCTGAAATGGCGAGGTCGAGCGCTGCCCGTGACGAGTTTGCCGACAGGCCGCGCCGCGCCGATCGGCCCGGATCGATCCCCGCCGCCTCGAACCAGTTGCGCCAGGACGGGAACGACGCGCCGGTCGGTCCCCAGTCCGTATGGATCAGCGGCAGGCCGGCGAGGCCGTCACGCTTCATCGCGCCGGTCAGCGCCGGCGCGCAGACGGGATAGACGGCGTCCCGGACGATGTCCTCGGTCGGGTGCTCGCGATAATGCGGACCGTAAGAGAGCCTGATGTCGATCAGCTCGCGGTCGAACGGCACCGGATCGTCGTCGCCCCTGAGCGAGATGTCGACGGCGCCGTGGCTGGCGACAAAGCCGGAGAGACGCTCGGAAAGCCAGCCCATCGCCATGGAAGGCGGCACCGACACGACGAGCCGGGGGCGGAATGCGCCGCCGCTGACCTCGCGCGAGACGCTGCCGATCTCCTGGAAGGCCATGGTCAACCTGGGCAGCATCTCCACGCCGGCTTCGGTCATCACGACGCGCCGGTTGACGCGATGGAACAGCTTGCGGCCCATCTGCGCCTCGACGGTGCGGATGAGCTGGCTGACCGCGGCCGCCGAGATCGACAGCTCTTCCGCAGCCGCGACAAAGCTCCCGGCGCGCGCCGCCGCCTCGAAGGCTTGCAGTCCTTTCAGTGAGGGTAGCGTGGCCACGGGCAATCCATAAGATAAGTTGAACTTATCTAGATTGCAGAAATCCTCATTTTTAGAAAGGTTTCTTTGTGGCTAATGTGCGTGAACAAAGTCGAGCAGCCGGAACGAACCATGGACCATCGCGACGTCATCGCATCGCTTACCAATGAGGAGCGCAGTCGCCTGACCGGCAAGTCGGACGGCCCGGGGCTCATTCAGCTCGCTGCCCATTTCGGCGCCATCCTGCTGCTCGGAGGCCTGATCGCCGCCAAGGTGCCGTTCTGGCCGTTGCTGATGCTACCGCAAGGCATATTGATCGTCTTCCTGTTCACGCTGCTGCATGAGACGGTGCATCGCACCGCCTTCGAGACGCAGTGGCTGAACGATGCCGTCGCGCGGCTGTGCAGCCTGGCGATCGTACTGCCCGCCGACTGGTTCCGCTATTTCCATTTCGCCCACCACCGCTTCACCCAGGATCCGGACAACGACCCGGAACTCGCCTTTCCGAAGCCCGAAACCCTGCGGCAATAAATCGTCCAAGTTTCGGGTCTCCCGGTATGGTGGGGCCACTTCAAGACGCTCTACACCAACGCGACTGGTGGTGGCCATGAGACCTACGTGCCCCCGAAGGGGCGTCCGAAGGTGCGCGCCGAGGCGCGCGCCATGATCGCCGTCTACGCCGCCGTGCTGTTGCTCGCGCTCTGGTTCAAGGCAACGGTGCTGCTTTACGTTTGGATCCTGCCGGCGCTGCTCGGACAGCCGTTCCTCAGGCTCTATCTGCTCGCCGAGCACGGCCGTTGCCCCTTCGTCGCCAACATGCTGGAGAACACCAGGACGACGCTGACCAACTGGTTGGTGCGCAAGCTTGCCTGGAACATGCCCTTCCATGCCGAGCATCACGCCTATCCCGGCGTGCCATTCCATCGGTTGCCGGAGTTCCACGGGCTGATCGAGCGCCATCTCAAGTTGATTGAGCCCGGCTATGTCAGCTTCCACGAAAAGTACATCGAGACGCTACGCTGAGCGTTCTCCATTCATCCGGACCGGCGCAGAGCCGTCCCCGTTCTCAGCAGCCGGTTGATCTCCGCCGCCGTCGACGGCACGCCGATCAGGTAGCCTTGCGCCTCGACGCAGCCGGCCTCGCGCAGCATGTCGAGCTGCGCTTCTGTCTCGACGCCTTCGGCGGTGACGGTGATGCCGAGTTGCGCGCCGAGCCCGATCACGGTGCGCACGATCGCCGCCGAGTCGCGGTTATCGATGTCGCGGATGAAGGAGCGGTCGATCTTTATCTTGTCGACCGGGAAGCGCCGGAGATAGCCCAGCGAGGAGTAACCGGTGCCGAAATCGTCGAGCGCGATGCGGATGCCGAGATCGCGCAGCTGGCCGAGCGTCTTCAGCACAGTGTCGCTCTCGTCCATCAGCACCGTTTCGGTGATTTCGAGCTCCAACCGGTCGGCCGGCACACCGGAGAAGGCCAGCGCCGCAATCACGCTGCGGGCAAAGGTGCCGCTCTTGATCTGCACGGCCGAGACGTTGACGGCGATGCGCATCGCATGCGGCCAGCCCGCTGCCGCCGTGCAGGCCTTCCGCAGCGCCCAGTCGCCCAATTGCACGATCAGCCCGGTTTCCTCGGCGGCCGGTATGAAATCATCGGGCGACACCCGGCCGCGCGTCGGCGAATGCCAGCGCATCAGGGCTTCAGCGCCGACGACCTCGCCGGAGGGGATGTTCATGATCGGCTGGAACTCCAGCTCGAACTCGTGCCGTGGCAGCGCTGCCTCGAGGTCGGTTTCGAGCACCTGCCGCGCCCGCACCATCGCATCCATGCCGGGCTCGAAGAACCGGTAGACGTTGCGGCCCTCGCTCTTGCCGCGATAAAGCGCCATGTCGGCATTCTTCAACAGCGTGTCGGCATCCTTGCCATCGTTGGGGTAGAGCGCGATGCCAAGGCTGATGCCGACATGCATGTCGCGGCTCTTGTCGCGATAGGGCTTGCCGATGCCTTCGACAATGCGCTTGGCCAGCCTTTCGGCGTCGTCGGCGCCCTTGACGTTGAACTGGATGATGGCGAATTCGTCGCCGCCGAAGCGGGCGACGACATCCGTTTCGTTGCGCAGGCAGCGCTGCAGCCGTTCGGCCACGCATTTGAGCAGCCAGTCACCGGCCGGGTGCCCAAAGGTGTCGTTGACCGCCTTGAAGCGGTCCAGGTCGAGCGAGAAGATCGCCATCGGCGCGACCGTCGCCTCGCTCAAGGCCTTGTCGAGGCGCTCGCGGAACATCGAACGGTTGGGCAGGTTGGTCAGCGTGTCATGATGCGCGAGATGGGTCATGCGCTCTTCGACAAGCTGGCGCTCGGTGACGTCGTCGAAAGTTGCCACCCAGCCGCCGCTCATCGGTCGTCGTGTGACCAAAAGCGTCCTGCCATCGCTAAGGTGGCGGTATGTCGAGTGTATTTTCGCCGCTTTCCGGCAGGCTTCTGTCTTGACGACTTCGCTATCGACATCGATCTTCGTATAGATGCCGAGCTCCACCAGCCGTTCGAGCGCGTCACGATGGGTCGTTCCCAGCGGGAAATCCGCGGCGGTCACGTTGTAGAGTTCCAGAA
>NZ_RZSG01000030.1:0-21847 GCF_003997725.1 Mesorhizobium sp. M4A.F.Ca.ET.050.02.1.1 | reverse complement strand
ACCGAGGGACATGTCGTGCTGCAGCGTCCCGACCGCGAAACCGCCGATCAGGTTGACCAGGATGATCACGATGCCGGCGATGACATCGCCCTTGACGAATTTCATGGCGCCGTCCATCGCGCCGAACAGCTGGCTCTCGCGCTCCAGCTGCTGGCGCAGACGACGTGCCTCCGTCTGATCGATATCGCCGTTGCGCAGTTCCGCATCGATACTCATCTGCTTGCCTGGAAGCGCATCGAGCGTGAAGCGCGCCGCCACTTCGGCGACGCGCTCGGCACCGCGCGCGACCACGATGAACTGCGCGATGGTGATGATCAGGAAGATGACCAGGCCGACCGCAATGCTGCCGCCGACGACAAAGGTGCCGAAGGCGGTAATGATCTCGCCAGCATCGGCCTGCAGCAGGATCAGTCGCGTCGTCGTGATCGTGATCGCCAGCCGGAACAAGGTGGCGATGAGGATGACCGACGGCAGCGACGAGAACTGCAGCGGATGGGAAACGTAAAACGATGCCAGCAGGATGAGCACGCTGATGGCGATATTGGCGGTGATGAGAATGTCGACGAGGAATGTCGGCAAGGGAATGAGCATCATCACCACCGCGACGAGCAGCAGGACGGCGATGACCAGATCGCTGCGGCGTGACAGTCTGGCAAGGAATTGCAGAAGCCGCTCCGACACGGTCATGGTCATTGAACGCCTCGTTGCGACAGGAAGCTCAGCAGGGCGCTGTGCGCCTCGGTCTTGCGCCCCGCCACGAGCAAGGCGCGGCTCTTCAGCAAGGCAAGCGCCGGATGGTCCATTCCTTCCAAGGTCTCCAGCCTGGCAATCGTGGCCAGCGCCTTTTCCGCCTCGCCATCGAGGATGAGCAGATGCGCCAATGTCCTCAGCACGCCGGCATTTCCCGGCGACAGCTGCGCGGCGATGAGCAGATACGCCGCGCCCCGCTTTGCCTGCCCGTGAGACCCGTAGAGAAAGCCCAGGACATGCAGCAGATGCACCGTGTCATCCGGGCCGGTCAGATTTCGATTCCTTCCTGCATGCGACCAAGCAGGTCGCGATGACGCTCGATTTCATCCTCCATCAGCGTTCTCGCAAGCGACTTGAGCTGCTCGCCGCCCTCCAGGTCGGGGACCAGGTGTGTCACAAAATGCTGGAGGATAGGCACGGAGCGCCGCAAGATGGCTGGCTCGGGTATACGGGGCATGACGAAGTTGATGAGGATCTCATCAAGCGATTCGCCAGCCGCCTCGCCGGAGGGTTGGAACTCCGCGGTTTGCGGCCTTTCAGCACCAGCGGCGGATTTCGTTCCCTGAGCGCGGCTCGCGGCCTTGTCGACGCCATTCATCCGTCGCCGGTTGATAGCCTGGCCGCGCACGCCTTCCGCCTGGCGCACCTCGCGGCCAGCCATGTCCATCCTTGCCGAATCGAGTCGTGGCCCTTCAAGCCGACGGTTCACGGATATTTCAGCGCGACCGTGGCGCCGCCCTTCGTCAGGAGAAGTTCCGTCTCGCCGATGTGCTTGATGGTCCAGCCATCATTGGTGAATGCACCTTCGTGGTAGCGGGCGCCGTCGGCTGCGATGACGTAGGGCCGGTCGCCATACCAGATCGCCTGCAGCGTCAGGCGCGGGGCCTGCTGCGCATCGCCGATCATGACGTTGGAGACCAGCGGAATGTGCGCGCCGAACGCCTGGTCGAACCAGGATTGCGTTTCCGTCCAGACGCCGCTCTTGTCATTCGGGATCATGCCCGAGACCACGAGACGCCCCGGCGATCGCTGAACGGTCAAGGTGCTTATGCCGGATTGCTCCAGACGTTGCTTGAGCCGGCTTTCCGCTTCGGCGGCGGTTTGCAGCTGCGCCGGTGATGAATCGTCCAGCACTTCCTTCCCGGTCTCGCCGGCAAAGGCCATTCTGACCGGTTCACCATCTTGAGCGGGTTGCATCTCGCCAATGTCCGGCTTGGCGAGAGAGAGGCCGTTCGCGGCGAGCGAGAGGGCGAATACGGCGCACAGAACGCTGCCCGCGACCAGGAGCGGGCGATTGGAAAAGGACCACCGACTTGCGGGGCGTTCCGGGTTGACCAGCCGTATACGGGCATCGCCGACGCCGATCGTGAGCGGCAGCCTGCAGCGGCTGCCGTGGCCTTCATGGATGGTCTCGCCTGTGGCGAGCGCGACATCGCCGCCGACGGCTTCGATCTCAAATTGGCCGCCCTTGCGCCGCAGCCTTGCGTGGACCGGCGCGATGCCGGCGTCTCTGAGAACAATGTCCGACTCCGTGCTGGAGCCGATCGTATACTGCGGCTCGACCAAGCTGAGTTCGGCGCCGGTGTGGAATCCGTGCGTGACGCTGAGCACAACGGAGTGTCCGGATGCCGGCGAGCGGGCGATGATCGACCGCAACCGGCGCGCCGGTGCCGCATCCAGATACCTGCCGATAGGAGTATCGGTCATGCCACTTCATCTCCCGCCGATGACGATTTCAAATGCAGCCTGACGCCGGTGTTGAAAAATCCTGCCGTACAAGTGCGCCGCCGGTTGCTCGCGGCGGCGCATCGGGTCGCGGAACCTTGCCTTAAGCCTTCTCAGCCGACTGGCCGAGCGTCCTCGCGGTGCTCATCAGCATGTCATGCTGGGATTTCGCGATCTCTTTCGTGATCTCCAGGCCAAACATGCGCTCCTGGTGCTTGATCATCTTGTCCAGGTTCTGTTCCGGCGACCCTGCAGAGCCGGACGTAATGGGAGGGGTAGCAGCCATCATTGTCTCCTTGCGAGAAATTCAAGTTGCAAGCGCCGGGATTCACACAGCTGCGATCCGGCACGTTGCCAAGGCAGCTTAAGGCAGTATGGCCGAAAATGAAAGTCCATTTGGAATATTTGAGCCACTGCAGTTCCAACTGTTGCGTTGCCGGCGTTCAAGGAGTAACCTCCAAGCCGGGTGAATGGGGTATTCAAAAATGGAAAAAGGTCCTTTGGCCGAGCTGTTAGTCGAACGGTTCGAGAATATGCCGCCGCAGTTGCGGGTCGCCGCGCGTTTCGTGCTCGACCATCCCAAGGATGTCGCGCTGATGTCGATGCGCGAGCAGGCGCACCAGGCCGGTGTTTCGCACAGCACGATGATGCGGCTGGCGCGATGGCTTGGCCTAGATGGCTACGAGGACATGCGCAGCCTCTATGCGCGCGCGCTTCGTGAGACAATCGTTGGTGAGCCGGCGCGGCAGGGCAAGCAGGATGGCGATCCGGGATATTCGACGGTCGGGGTCGTTGCCGATACGCTCGCGGCACAGATTGCAAGTCTCGGCGAATATGGCAGTGCCATGCAATTGATCGCCGCCGCCGGCTTGCTTGCGCGGTCCGCCAATCTGTTCGTCCTCGCGTCGCGCTATCCGGTGGCGAGCCATTGCGCTGACATCATGTCGTTTCTGGTCGATGGCGACCGCAAGGTTACGCTCGTCGGCGAGATGGGCGGCGCGGGTCTGGATGTCCTGCAGCATGCCGGAGGTGGCGACGTGCTTCTGGCTGTGGGCATGTCGCCTTATGAGCGCACGACCATCGAAGTGGCGCGCCAGTCGGTCCGCCAAGGTGTCGGCGTGGTGGCAATCACCGACAGCAGCGTGTCGCCGCTGGCCCGGATCGCGCGGGAAGCAATTATCGTCACGTCAAACTCGCAGTCGTTCTTCCGCAGCCTCGCGCCTGCCTTCGCCGCCGTCGAAATTCTGGCGGCACTGACGGCTGCGCAGTCCGAGGTGAATGCCGCAGATCGAGTAAAGCAGTCGGAAGGGCAGCTTGCTGCTTTCGGCATTTATTGGAAGCCCCCCAGATAGCATTGGAACGGGTGCTGTCGGGGCGGGCGTGACGGCAGCCGGGCTGCCGGCAACAGTGATTTCCGGAGGTCGTCCAGATGGTTCGCCCGATAACGCTCACCAAGCCGCCCGTCCAGCCGCAAAGGGTCAACGCCAAGGCAAACACCGCTGAGATAGCGCGGCTGGAGGCACAGGCGGCACAGTTGCGGGAGCAGATCAGGCTCGCCAACAGAATGGGCGAGCGTGATTGGGCGGCACAGGCACGCCAGGAACTGGCGCAGGTGAACACGCAACTCAGTTCCCTTCAACCGCCACCGGTTGCGGCTCCGGCGACGCCGGGCGTCAATGCCAGCACCGGCACCTCAGGCAATGGCGCGACGGTGGCGCCGGCTCTCTATGTGCAACCCGATCTTGCCGCACCCGCGGTGACGCCAGTGAAACTTGATGGGGGCGCGGCCGAAGAGAATCCCAGGGACGCGACTACCGCCCGCAACATTGTCAACGACGTCACCGGCGGCAAGAGCATCGACCAGATTGCGTCCGCCCGCGGCATGACGCGCGAACAGGTCATCGCCGCGCTCAGATCCGGCGGAATGACCGTGTCGACCACCGACCCGACGAGCGGCAACGGCGACGTGCAGACGACGAAGATCACGGATGCCGGCGGCCGCACCGTCACCCAATATTACGACTATCAGCACGACAGCTACTATACGAGCGTCCAGGCACAACCCAACGGCGCGGCAACCACCACGCCGGTCCGCGACGGGCTCGGGCGCAAGGAAACCAGCAGCTACAATCCCGGCGCCATCACGACGCGGTATGAAGACGATCTCGGCACCGGCACCGTCACCGAGCGGACGTCGCTGCCCAATGGTGCCTCGGTGGAAACGGTAACGCCGGGCGTCGGCCCGGCGCTTCCCGTAACCACCGTCACCGGTCCGGACGGTCGCAAGACTATTCTGAGGCCCTCCCAGGATCCTGGTGGCGCCAGCACCCAGAACATCAAGAACGGTCTCGCCGACGGAAAAAGCATCGAGCAGATCGCACGGGAAAATGGCCTCACCAGCGAGCAGGTAATCGCCGAATTGCAGGCCGCTGGCTATAAGGTGACCACGCAGCAACCGACCAGCGACAACGGCGACGTACAGTCTGTCGAGATCGTCGATCCGCACACCGGCGACAAGACTGTCTACTCGCACGACTATCAGCATGACCAACGCACCGTCGTGACCACCGCCGACGGCCAGGAAACGTCGCAGTCCGTCGATGGCAACGGCAGGACCCGCCACAGCGTCCGCAACACCGAGACTGGCGAGACCACCACCACGATCGTCGATCCGCGGACCGGAACTGAAACCAAGATCGTCACCGACAAGGACGGCCGGGTGACGACGACGACCACCGAGGAGATCAACGGCGGCGAACCTGTCGTATACGAGGTCAAGCCGGGCGACAGCCTGACCCTGATCGCGCGGCAATATGGCGTATCGCTGGATGATCTCAGACGGACGAATCCTGAGCTTTTCAGCTCCGCTCGCGACCCGAACGTCATCCACGTCGGTGAAAAGATCACCATCGAAAACGGTACGCGCACGACCGTGGAAGTCACCTTCAACGGCTACACGCTGACCACCGGGCCCGACGGCAGCATGACGCTGCACAACAACAGCACCGGCAGCGACCTGAAGATCGAGGTTGGCACGGCGCAGCAGGCGTTGGCCGAACTGCTGCTATCGATCAATCCGCAGAGCAGAGATCCCGAACAGGCCAAGGCCGACACGGTTCTCAAGACGATTCTGGAAGGCGTGCTCGGCGGGGCAAGTCCCGAGCTTGCCCAGCAAGCCGCAGACGCGCAGCAAGCAGTAAGGGACGCAATCGAGCAATATGGCGGCGGCAAGCCTGCGACGCCGAATCTCGACGGCAGCGCCACATCGGTCGGCCCGTTCGGCGAGCCGCCGTCGGCCACGGCTCCGTCAGGCGGCAAATGGGTGCCGCTGATGGTCGACGGGAGCTGGCAATGGTTCGATCCGGAAGTTGCGCGGGCGATCGCCGCCGAGAACGCTGTGATAGCGCGCCTCGGCGAAGCACAGGCAAAGCCTGGGCAGAGCGCAGCCCAACTCGACGTCTATGCCCTGGATCCCGAATATAGCGGAGCCATGACGAGTGCCGGGACGACACTTGACAGGGTCTTGGCGCCGTATGGGCTGCAATGGCAGGCCCCCGAGCCGAAAGGCACGCTTGCAGATGCGCAAGCGCGGCTGACCACCGCCAACAACATGCTTCAAAGTGCCAGCACTGCCCGGGCTGAGTACGAGGAGGGCGAGAGGAGCCTCCTTGACGCCATCGACAAGCAGGCGACGCTGCCGGTGCTCAGCGATCCGAGCAAGCCGTCCGTAGGGGCTCCCGGCGGGCCTACCAGTGAGGAAATCAACCTTCAGGGCAAAGCTGAGCACGCCGAAGCCGCACAGCTCTTTATCAACGCGGCGCTGCACACTGCGCGAGGCAACAAGGCCACGATCGACCAGATGGTCGGTGCAACAGAGCTGGAGCTTGCCGAGGCCAAGCCCGGAAGCCCCGAGCATACCGAAATCAATGGCAGGCTCGAGAACCTGAGAGCGATGCAGGAGGCGGCAGCCAGCCAGGTGACCCTGGCTGAGGCGTATGAGCAATTTGGAGTTGCGCAAAAAGATGCGGCCGACCTTGCCGTGCGGGTCGAGCCGATCAAGCAAGGCTTGATCGCGCAAGCGATGCAGAGAAATCCGCACCATTTTGATTGGGACGGCTACACGAACGGTGCAGGCGAGAACACCGGCAACCTGAAGTCGCAGGAAGTGATCGAGGAAAATGGACAGCTCTATCTCGTAAACACCTACGAGAATGATGTTTTCAGCGATGAGAACGGCAATGACACGCCAGTCCTGAAATATGCTCTGACATACGATCTCGACGACAAGAATATCAGGGACGATTTCCGCAACGATCCGCTCAACAAGCAGTGGCAGGAGTTAATGGCGTCGACGCAAAGCCCGACGTCGGCGCCGGTCTGCACGCCCTCCGGAACAGGTTCGCAATCGGCGCTGGCGGCCGCCAAATCCAACATCATCGGCGTGCAGGTCGAGCGGTTTGACGCACAGCTGCAAGATGCAAAAACTAGGCTCGTCGACGCGACGACGGCTCGCGACAATGCCATCGCCGAGCATGGCGGGGGAACGGTAGAAGCGCCCACCGGCACGCTCCAACCAGGCGAGACGCCGGTCAAGATCACTGTAAACGGTCGCGATCTTTGGGTCGCACCGGACGTTGCCGCTGCCTACGAGAAGGAAGGAGCGGGCGCAATCGGTGCCAGCGGCAAGTCGGTCCGGATCGAGATAGGTGGCCAGTGGCTTTGGGTGCACCCCGAAGTGGCGGCCGCGGAAATCGACAGGGGTTTGGCTGAAACCGAGAAGTCTCAATTGGAGACCTGGGCGGAGGATATCCGCCCTGCGATGGTGGCGGCGCGCGACTGGTACAGCTTCTATGCAAGCAGCCCCAAGCTTCTGACATATGGCAACGAGGAGCATGAGGCGCGGCTCAAGAACACGTATTTTGAGGAGCACAGGGATCAGGCGCTCGCCGGCTACCAGGTTCAGCTCAACCGGTTGTACGAGAACGGGTTCACCGGCGAATACAAGCAATACAAGCCTGGCGAACTCAGCGGCGCGGTTGCCCGCGCGCTCGGTCTCGATGCATCGAGCGAGGGGGTCGCAAAGGTTACCGGTGAAATCACTGACCGCGCCGGCGAAGACGCAGAGGTCAAGTTCGTTCCGATGTTCTCGCTTGATGGCGGGATGGAATCGTCGACAGCATTATTCGCGATCAGGAGCGATGGAAAAGACGTCGGCTATGTCGACAGCTCCGGCAAATACTACGGCAGTTTCGACGAATTCCAGCACGAGAACCGCATCTTCAGCGAGAAGGGCAAGCTGATCCTGGCCAGGGGCGGCGACATGAGACTCGGCGCCGACGGATTCTCACTCGACGAACTGGAGGTCGCCGACGCGCGCAAGGTGGATTTCTGGGACAAGGCCACCGACATCGGTCTTGGCATCGTGGCTGGCGCCGCCACCATCGTCTCGTTCGTTCCAGGCGGTCAATGGGCCATTCCCATCGCGATCACCTCCGGTGCCGCTCTTGGCGGCAAGACTCTGTACAAGGAAGGTGAGCACCTGCTTCAGGGCGGCGACTTCGATAGCCAGTCGGCCTGGAATATCGCGACCGGCGTGACTGCGTTCCTGCCGGTAGGCGCCGGTGCCCTGCGCACGTTCGGCCTGGCAAGGGCCGGCTTGTCCACGTCCGAGGCTTTCGCTGGCGGTTTCGGGATGGCGCGGATGAGCGACGCCAGCTGGGGCATTGGCAAATTCCGCGTAAACGTAACGCAATCCTCATATGCCGAACAGGCAGCGAACTATCTGCAAAGCGGCAGCAAGCTGACCACCACAGCCTGGGGCCTTGATGTCGGCGGCGTTGTCACGGGTGTTCCGGTGCTTGCCAGATCGGCGGAGGATCTGGCCGAGCATGGCGGCGAAATGTCCTTTGCCGAACTTGCGAACGCCATCATGGGCATCGGTACGGGTGCGGTCGGCACCGGCCTGGGCGGCCGCTCGCTGCTGTACAATATGCCTGGAGCGGCCGGCCCTCGGGGCGGCGACGGGACTCCACCGCCGGGGTCTCCGCCGCCAGGCTCCCCACCGCCTGGCGGAGCGGATTCGGGACCGCGACCGCGGGCCGTCTACGCGATGGGCCCGGACGGTGTCTACAGGCCCACCGGCGAACACGTCATGCCGGACCCGAATGAGATCGTTATCCAGGGCGAGGTGATCGGCGAAACCAGCGACCAGCAGGGATATGGTTTCGGTGCTCGCGAAGGTTTCGGTAACGCGGCGGACGCCGGAAATCCAACCGGCCAGCGCGCGCTGCCGGCCGGCGAATCAGAGGGCCAGAACCCGCCGCCACCCGCGGGCGACAGGAATGATCTATCAGGCGACGGCCAGCTGTCGCAGCCGATCGTGTTGCATGAGCCAGGCGCCGATGACCCGACCATGCTGCCGGGCCGCGATCCGGACGGCTCGGCCGTGCGAAGCTCATCCATCCCCGCTGGCGGCGATCCTATCATCGTGCCGAACAAGCCGATCGTGACGGACGGCGCCTTGCATCTTGTATGGGACCCGGAGACACGCAGGTTCACCGGCACACCTGAACGCGACACGAGCGGGTATGTCTACACCAGTGGCAAGGATCCGACGACGCCCTCGGCCTATCTCGACGGCTTGACCACCGAGCAGCTCGTGGCCCGTTACGAGCGGGAGCAAGGCTACTATTCCAGCCGTGAGCTGGCCGAGCGCTATGGTCCGGATGGCATTCCACAAACGCTGCGGAGAGAGGTGGACGAAAGCGCAGCTGCTGGCGCCAACCCACCGGCAGGGGTCGAGCCGGCCAAACAGAAGAACTGGCCGGACTTCAGGATATCGGCGCTCGGTCGCGTCCGCTTCAATTCCGATCCGCTAAACCTGGCTGTCCATTCGATCCCGGGTGTGCCCGAGGCACTTCAGCTAGGATCGCCGACCTGGCGGTCATACATGGTGGGGTTCGGAACACGCAGCGGCTATCGTGCCCTTTGGCAGTCATTTGCCGACAGCGTCAAATACGGGTCGCTCGAACCGGTACGCTACACACTCGGCAAGGAACTAGGGATCTCCATTCGCCCGAACGAGCATCGCAATATCACGCTCGCACAACTCGGTCTCAAAGTTCAGCGCCAGACCGCCTTTCAATTCAAAGGGGAGGATCTTCTCAACGCGGCCCGTCAGGGGCTGTTCGGCGACGCCCCGGATTCTGTCTTCACGGTTATGCCGCGTTCTGCCCGTGTCGAGGGTCAGGCAGGGAATAAGGGTTGGGCCCTGGAGCTCACATTCAGCCTCGCCCTTCGCTCAAAGTCGGCAACTTTGAGGAATGGTGAAAGCGACTTTTTCCGTCAAATGGCGGACGGCAAGACCGAATTCTCTGAGTTCGATGGCGATGTTCCGTATCGGAAGGTTTATCTCGAAGACAAGTATTATCTGACGAGTTTGCTGAGCGTCGAGAAGCGATACGAAGTGGCGATGAACGCAACATTGCCCAAGGGAACCATCGTCAATTCAGATTTCGTCGACGCAAACAGGGGAGTACTTGACCGCCTCCGGTTGAGGGCCCAATTCGTCGTGAAAGACAAGAACACGGCGCAGGCGCTTGCCGACCATCCTGACATCAGCACGATCCGGGCACTGGTGGCGTCGGGAGAAATCGATGCTCAGAAATCGATGTTGTTCATTCCTGGCTCAGAAAGCGGGATGCGGCAATCTGCTGTTCCCGGATTGGCACTGGGAGAGACAATTGTCGATCTCACGGGAAAAAGTCGACGCGTCTGGAATCCCGGCGCAAGCCGGCTCGAGGTCATCGTCAACGAGGCATTCCACAAATTCCTGCCAAGTCCCGATCGCATCATCCTGCGCAAATTGCCTGCTCCCTACAATCATTACGTTCGCTCGGACGGTCCGATCTACGTCAACCTTTTTGGCAAGCGCGAGGCTGTCGCCTCGACACTAGACGTCACGCTTGCGGTACGGAGCCCAGCCCTCAAATTCCGCGTGCCCTCGGTCCCGTTCCTGCAATTGCCATTGGCCTTCACAGGCGAGATCAGGTTCTTTTATCGAACGAATTTGCCTGAGGTCGCCCCGATCGTCGCGAAAGCCGATTTCGTTAGACGTGGATTTACCTTTGGCGACACACTGCCTGTGGAAATAGCGGTTCCGCGCTGGCTGCATGAGCTCGACCAGCGAGCTGACATGGGAGGAGGTATCGCATTTCCGAGAGGCGGCCGGGCGTCGTTCGCAAAATGGCTGGATGAACTCGAAACGACGGCGACACCCAGTCAGAAGGCCGATATTGAGGCGTTCCGCCAATCCACGTTGCTGTCGCTTGAGGATGAAGCTTTCATTCCGCCTGGCGCGATGAGCGCCGTCCGAGACTTCCTCGAGACACAGGCAAAACCAATTGAGATGCCGCCGCCGGAATTTGTCTATCTGGCGCCATCCGACCAGCAACAGCCGCTTGCGCGCTGGTATCAAAGGCAAGGAGTTGCTCCTTCGCCTTCAGACCGGCCTCTTTTGTTTCGACGGCCAGCACCGCCGGCAGGCAACCCTGCGCCTGGGCAAGACGCGGCCGCTGGCGCCGCCAACGCTGCGTCGGCCGGTAAACGCCCGCCAAGAACCCTGCAGCTTCAGGACGAGAGCGGCAATGTGATCGCCGCCACAGTGCTGGGCACCGGGCCGGCCAGTCCGGAGCGGGTTTATGTGCCGCCGGCCGACGGACCAAAGGCGCGCGGCGACGAACCGGAGCTGATGGACAAGTCGCATATTCTGTATCGGGACCCGGAGACGGGCGAAGCGTACGTCCTGCCATGGGTGCGCGGCGGCTCGCAGGACCACGTCCCGGGCAGCCAGGGACGACCGGAAGGAGAGACCGTGCCGCCGCAGGCAATGCCGGCCAGGAAGGCAATCGAAGCAGCGCCGCCAACGACCCATTCGCTGCAGCAGGTCCGCAACATGCGGCAGCCTGAAAAATGGAAGGCCGGCGAGACTTACACACGCGAACTCAACGGATCGCTTGGAGAGGCGCATTTCCCGGTCGCGGCCAATCCGGACGGCCCGCATCCCGTCTTCGGCGAGGGCGGGCGCTACGTGGATTCGCCTGTCTTCAAGAGCCCGGACGTGATCGAGGCCATCGAGGTCAAGACCTACCATCGCTGGACGACCATCAACGGTGTCGCCCAGATGCGTGAAGTACCGCTGACGCCAAAACTGCAGGAGCAGATCAACAAGGACGTTGCGCTGCGCAACGAGAACCCGGCCTATCAGCCGCGCTGGGTGTTCCTCGATGCGCCGCCTTCCGCGGAGTTGCAGCAGGCGCTCGATGACGCGCGAATTATCGGCAACATCTTTGGACACAGCAAGCCCGCCACGGCAACACCGCAATCTCAACCGGCGTCGAACCAGGTCGGCGTGGGCCGAACCATCCGTCTCCAGGACAGGAATGGCGAGGTGATCGTCGCGGCAATGCTGGGCACCGAGCCGAGGAGCCCGGAGCAGGTTTATGTGCCGCCTTCCGACGGACCCCGCGCCGCGGCCGATGCTCCGGAGGTGCAGGACAAGACGCACATACTGGTCTATGACCCCGACACGGGTGAAGCCGTCGTGCTGCCTTGGATACGCGGCGCCTCCGACGACCATGTGCCGGGAAGCCTGCCGGAAGAGGGCGATCAACCTGCCAATGCGGCCGAGGAAGCAAGCAATGCCGGCCGCCCGTCGCGCGGCAATGTCGGTCCCTATGTTTTCCGCGCTGATACGCGCTCGCCGAGCGAGATCAGGGACGCGGGCGGCTTCTCGCCACCGCCGCCGACAGGAATCTGGGTGGACAATCCGCAAGGCATCGCGCTGAGCAACTATGTGATGGGCAACACCCATGGCCGATTCGTTGGTACGAGCCAGTCGGTCTCCGGGGCCAAGACCTTCGTCGCGGAAGAGTCGCGGGCGGCGCGCCAGCAAGGCTACACCTATCTTTATACGCTGAATCCAAGCAGACCACGCCTCCACGTCCCGACCGAGTTCGAGGCGATGGGCCGGCCTGTCGGCGACAGGATGGCCGGCGTCGACGAGACGGCGATCGACGGCAGCATACCGTGGAACGAGGTCTACGGATGGAGGATGATGGATCCTGACGGCAACTTCGTCGGTGGGTTCACCCGCAACGAGGATGCCGTTGCTCCGGGCGCGTCGACGCCCGAACGCCCGCAGATAATCCTGCGGCCGGCCGACGAATTCTGGGATATCAGCGCGCCGTCGGAGACGCCGGTGACCGAAGCCGTGGTCAATGAGGCGGCGCCTCTGGCCAGCGAAGCGCCGCAGGTGTTGAACGCTTCCGCCGAAGCATCGTCCGCAGGTGCCGCATGGCCCCTAGCACCTGACCGCGGCAGGGCGGTCTTCGACCCTGCCAGCGGAAAGTTCGTCGGCCTTGAGCTTCCGGTAAGTTCCGCCGCGGAGCCGGGATTTGCCGAACCTGTGCGCGCGTCGACCGGGCCAGAGGTCAGGTCGCTTTCGACCGATCAGATTTCCGGACTGACCGACGCGCAACTGCATGCAATCAAGCCGGAGCACATCGCCAGGCTGACGCCCGAACAGGTGGCCGCACTGAGCCCCGAGCAGTTCGGGCAGCTGACGTTCGATCAGGTTGCGGCGCTGCGGCCAAAGCAGTTGCAGGCGGTGAGCGCCGAACAGCTGCAGGCGATCAGGCCAAGCAGATTGCAGGCTATTGCCCCTGGCCGCATCAGCGCCTTGCGGCCGGATCAGGTCGCTGCCCTCTCACCTGAGCAACTTGCTGCCTTGACCATCGAGCAAGTGCGCAAGCTGACGCCCGACCAGATAGCCGGGCTCAGCGACGAGCAGCGCAATGCCTTCACGTCGGAGCAGTTCGCCGCCATGAGACCTGTCCAACTCGGCCATCTTGATGCCACGCAGTTCGCGGCGTTGAATCCCGACCTTGTCGCGGCACGCAATCCCGTGACGACGGCACAGCTGTCGCCGGACCATATTTCGGCGCTTACGCGTGAGCAGCTTGGCGCCCTGACGATTCATCAGATCGAGGCGCTGACGAAGCAGCAGATAGCGGCCCTCACGCCGAAGCAGCTTGGCGAGCTCGGCCCCGGCCAATTGCGCAAGTTCACGCCAACGCAGTTTGCCTGGATGTCGACGGATCAGACGAACGCCCTCTCCGTGCTGCAACTGACGACCTTCCGTGCCACCCACAAGAAGGCGATGACGCCGGATCAGGCTGCCAGTGTCGACCTGGCCCTCAGCCATGCGAGGATGCGCGAAAACGCTCAGGCGCTCGCCACCTTTGGCGGCATGTCGACCACCTCCTACGCGTTGTGGAGTTCGTTGCCGCCAACCTGGAGCGCGACTGCCGCAGCCGTGGCATTTGGCGTGCGAGGCTTCGTTTTCGGCTCGCAGGCGATCTTCCCCAACGCAACCGCAAATCACAAGCCGTTCGGGCGATTCCTCAACGCGCTCGGCGGGGCCACATTCATTGCAGCGGCGCCAGGTGCCGCGACCGGGATGATCCAGGGTAAGGACCTTGTCGTCAACAGCACGTTTTCGCTCGGCAACGTCGTCTATGGCACGAAGTCGATGCTGCAGTCGTTCACCGGCAGACCGGTGATCCGAAATGTGGCCGAACATCTGGCTGGACCCGGCTATGTGCTTGGCTGCGCCGTCTATACGCTGCACTCCTGGCCGGCGCCGATCGCCACGGTCGCGGGCACCCTGTTCACGTTCGGCTGCGCCGAATTCTGGGCGTCGGCCATAAGGACGGACCGAATGAATCGCCGTTCTGTGCCGCGAACCGATGCCGATATCGCGGCGGCGGAAAAGTCCGACAAACGTTGGGGTTCATGGGACCGGTGGACTTTGGGCATCACATTCGGCATTGGAATGCTTCTCTTCTCGCTGGATTCCTTGCTGGCGGAGCCTTGGGAGGGCGCGCCGACCTCTCCACCCGATCCGAAAAAGCAGAATGGCGATGCGTCGTCCCAGCAGCCCGATGATCCCTCCGATGTTCCAGGGAAGCCGCAAACCCCGCCCGAAGACTTCCCGCAGCTCGTGGTGTCGGCGGATGACGGTCTGAATCTGCGGACGGAGCCCGACGGGAATTCGAACGTGGCCACGGTCCTGCAGCCCGGCACGTTCGTCGAACAGACCGCGAAACCTTCGACCGATCCGTCGGGAGAAGCCTGGATACCTGTCGAAGGTTTCGGACCGGACGGTAAAATGCATAGCGGCTGGGTTTCCGGCGACTATGTCGAGGTTCATCCCGATGGCAGCAGCAACGCCAAGGGCCGCACGAATCCAGCGCTGGAGAAGGGCGGCTATCAGTGGGTCGAGGTGAAGAGCGGCGACAGTATTCGCCTGATCGCCAGGAGCCATTCTGCGGACGTGGCGGCGACCGTCGTGCTCAACATGGATCATATTATGAGCCCGGATGTGATCTTTTCAGGCGATCGCATCTATCTGCCAGCAGCGTCGGTCGGCTGAGGCGCCACGGGCTCAACTGCGAGCTAGTCGGCAGGCTGCGCCTTGCCGATTCTGGCGGCATATGCATGTGCGATGCAACCGGCCAACTTTGCCGCCCGCTCCGCTATCGGATTCGATGGCTCGGAGGAGTACGAAGCGGTGAACCGCAGGTCGGAGGGATGCCATTCGCAGTCGACGATGCGCAGGGCGCCGCTGGCCGTGTGGTCTTGGACGACTTCCCTGGGGAGGGAGGCGATACCGATCCCGTTCAGCGTCATCTTGATGGAAGCGGCCAGCGAATTGGCGGGAAAGATACGCGGCGTCGCTTCAAACTCGCCGGTCAGCTTGCGGTAAAGCTCACTGTAAGGTCTCGTCGTGCGCGCATAGCTGATGATTGGGAATTGCATCAGGTCGCTCACCGTCAGCTTGCCCCGGTTGGGTAGTTTCAAGGCGGGCGAGCAGACCCATACGAGCGGGAAGGATGGCAGCTCCATATTCTCGATGCTGTATTCCTGAATGGGGCCCATCAGCACCGCAAGATCGAGTCTGTGGGACATGAGCTCGTTGCGAAGGGTCGTCGTTGTGTCGACGACGATATCGGTATCGACGAGCGGATAGTTTACCTGCAATTCCTTGAGGAAATCGGGAAGCCAGGTGTGCACGATGGTCTCGGCAACCCCGAGCCTGAGCACTCCCGCGGTCTCCGATAGAGAGTTTGCCGTCAACTGCAGCCGTTCGGCCACGCGCAGCACCCGCTGCGCTGGCGGCAGCAGCCGTTGTCCCTCTGCGGTCAGCCTTACGGTGCTGCTCTGCCTCTCAAATAACTTCGCGCCGAGCGCTTCTTCCAGACCGGCAATTCGGGTCGACACCGCCGGCTGTGTTGTGTTCAGACGTTCCGCCGCCTTTCGAAAGCTTCCGAAAGTCGCCACCAGGACAAAGGTTTCGAGCTGCTTGATGTTGAAAGGGATCACAGTTCAATGCCGGACAATCTGGGCGCCGATCTGGCTGGCGGGCGCCAATCCGGCCAGTCCTTCTTGCTCGAAATCGTGTCGCGACCGGACCACTCGAGCCCTCCCTCCCGACGCCGCATATCGCAGCGCCTTGCCGTCTCCCAATAAGTGGTAGAGGCGCCGCTTCGTGGTGTTGATCACGATCGATCCTTTCCGTTGAGCCTCATCGAAATCCACGATCTCCCTGGGATTGCCGACCGTGTTTCTCCCCGGAACCTGGTCGGGAGCGGATGGCGAGACCAGCGCATTTCTGGCTTGATCGTAGCTCCAGCTGCGCGGGTCATAGCCGCTGTTCGATTGAGCCTGCGCCGGCGCCGCGGCGACAGTCAACGTGGCAGCAATCAGAACTGATTCACCCAAGCGCTGGACGAGGCGCGGACAGACCAGGGTCCAGCGCCCCGGAATTCCGGCGTGAGCATCCAGGCTCGCGACCAGGTTCCCGTTTGCCGCCACCGAGCCCCATCCCTCCCAAATTCGAGCATCGAACCGGCGATCACGAACCGGTGATGTCTGATTCCAGCGCGCACCATATCGCTTTGCGCACCGTTCGCAACATTTGGAACCAAATGCGCAATAGAAATCCAATTGGACTTCCAATTTTGCAGTGCGCACGATACAAGTGAATTGGCGGGTAAACCACGAGACAGGCGACGCGGGCCATCACTTCGCGTCCCTTTGCGATAGGACCTATGTTGACGGGACGCGGTACCTGCCATGCGGACTGGTCGTCGGGAACCAAGGCTGTCTTCGCGGGCGGCCTTGCGATGATCCTGATGCTTGGCCTTGCTTCCTCGTGGGCAAATGCCGCCGAGCCACGCTGGCCTGCCGGTCCTTACAAATACATCACGGTCGATCAGTCGGTGACGGACGCGCTGGTCGAGCTTGGCCGCAACATGCGCGTGCCAATGCGTGTCAGCAAGCTTGTGAAGGGGCGCCTGAGCGCCGGCATGCCGGTTGGAACGGCCCGCGAATTCCTGGAAGAGATCTGCAGTCGGTACGGGCTGGTCTGGCATTTCGACGGCATCGTCATGAACGTCGCGACCGAGGCTGAAGTCCAGACGGAGATGATCCCGCTCAATGCCGACACGGCTGCCGGCGCGGAAGATCGGCTGCAGCGCCTGGGCGTCATCGATCCGAGGTTTCCGATCAAGGTTTCCAGGCAAGACGATGTCGTCTCGGTGTCTGGGCCGCCGTCCTATGTGGAACTCGTCCGAAAGACACTTGGCGTTCCCGCATCGAGCACGAAGCAGGAGCCCGGCAAAGTCGTTTCGATCCGCGTTTTCCGCGGCGGCAAGCTGGCGGAGACACAGAATGTGCCCGTCAGTCCAAACTGAAACAGGAGGCCAGGTTCATGCAGATCGCGCCGATTGGAGCCCTGGAAGCAACGCTGGCAAATTTGACCACCAGTATAAGCTCGCAACAGCAGATCACCGCCGGCGCGGCAGCGGAGCCGGGTAACCGGATGGTAGGCGCCAAGCAGGAAAAGCACGATGTCGCAAAGGCCAGCACGCCCGAGCGCGGCGATGTCGCTACGCGGGCCGGTCAGCAGGTGGCGCAGGCATCGTCCGGCGCCAATCCGGCAATGGCCGGACAATCCGCCAAAGCGGAACGGACCGAACCGATCGTCGAACGCCAACTCTTCGACTATCTGGCCGAGGCGGAGAAGGCAGGGGGTGGGGCGCTCACCGATCCCTCGGCACTCTTCGGGTCAGCCGTTCGGTCGCTTGAAGGAACCATGCAGCAGGTCCAGAAAGCCCTTGGCCAGGCGAACGCCCCCGTGAACGCCGAAGCAGCCTCGGTGCCCGAAGGCGCCGGCAAGGCGGCGCCATCGGGCAAGGAAGGCGAAAACGCGCCTGCAAAGAATGCCGAGCAACTGCTCGAGCGATCGATTTCGGTGATGTGGGCAGCCGCCAATCTCGAGGTGGTGACGAGCAGCGTGACCGCGGTCACGTCGTCCACCAGCACGCTGATCAAGCAACAGTAAGCGCTACGGAGTGTTCGTGCCCACCCTGTCCTTGCCGCAGCGATCAACGTTTTTGAATCGGTGCGGCGCCTGGTGCCGTGTCGCGCTCGTTGTCACGGGTATGCTTGTGCTGCAGGCGTGCTCGGTGGAGCTCTATTCCAACCTCAACCAGCGGCAGGCCAACGAGATCGTCGCCACGCTGATGCGTCACGGGATTCCGGCCCAGCGCGAGGCCGGCAAGGACGGCAAGATGACGGTCTCCGTGCAGAAGGACCGTTTCGCCGAAGCCATGGCAATCCTCGATGAAAGCGGGTTGCCCAAGCAGGAATTCCAGACGCTCGGCGAGGTGTTCAAGAGAGACGGACTGGTGTCCTCGCCGGTAGAGGAGCGGGCGACGATGATCTACGGCCTGAGCCAGGAACTTTCGCAGACGATTTCGGACATCGACGGCGTGCTTTCGGCGCGCGTTCATCTCGTCCTGCCCGAAAACGATCCGCTGAGACAGCAGTTGGTGCCGTCGTCCGCCTCCGTCTTCATCCGGCATCGCGCATCGGTTCCGATGAATGAGCTGATCCCGCAGGTCAAGATGCTGGTAGCCAAGGGCATCGCCGGACTGACCTATGACAATGTCTCGGTCACGCTCATTCCGGTGACCGCAACGGCCCCCGAACAACAAACCGGCGAAGCAGGCTTCACGACATTCCTCGGACTTTGGCTGCATCCGGACAGCGTCGCCGCCGCCATGTGGCTGTTTTACGGCATGGCGGCCGCCATACTCGCGCTGGCTGCTCGGCTGGCTTACCTCCAATGGTATCGACGTTCGGATGTCTACGCGCTCGACGCGACCGCTCTGCCGGTGAAGAAGACATGACCCGGACTGGCTCGCAGCAAACCGCCAGCCCGGAATGGCAGGCATTCATGTCCAACCCCGCATCCTATGCGGATGCGGCTCGGCTGGCGGACTGCTTTGACGGCACGATCAGCGAGGCCGCTTGCGAGCGCATGCTGCGGACACAACGCCTGCAGCAGCGCTTGTCGAATTTGCTGCTCGAGCGCTATCGGCTCTCTTGCGCGGTCGATGAACCGGCCGACGCGGTGGATCGGGCAATCGCCTTGTCATCGGGGGAGGAGTTGGAGGAACTCGTGCTTCGCTCGGGCGCGATCTACTGGGCCGGAAATCTGGCCGCTGTCATTGACGGACGCGAGGCCGATGCGTTGCAGGTGGCACTCGGTGCGGATCTCTGCACGTTCGCGGTCGCCAACCGCGACCTGGCCGGTCCGCTGCAGCCTTTGCAGCCCTTGGAGGATATTCACCGTCGCGTCTATGCCGACGGCCTGAGTTGCCTTGGCGCGTGGTGTCAGGCGATGCCGGGCGGGACGAGCATGCGAGTTCGTCTCAAGCTGATGCCGCACGAGCTTGTCGATCAGACGACTGAGCCGTTTGCCGAAGCCGGTCCGGCGATTGTCCGACGAGCGATGGGCTAGCGTAATGGTCGAACCGGGAACAGCGACCAATGACATGCCAGGGCGCCCTTATGCCCGCATCCTGCGCGCCGCTGAGGCGCGCGCCTGGCAGGATGGGCACGCCTTTCTCGACGAGGCGAGGCGCGATGCCCAGCAGTTGCGTGAGGCCGCTCGCCGAGCCTACGCGGCCGAATATGCGCAGGGCTATGAGGACGGCAAGGCGCAGGGCGATGCGGACGCCACGCGGCTGATAGGCGAAACAGCGGTCAAGGTGGATCGCTATCTTGGCGGACTGCAGGCGGAAGTCATCGGTCTGGCCATCGAAATCGTCAGGCGAATGCTGGGCGAGTTCGACGTCGGCACGCTTGTCGCCAAGGCCGCGAGGCACGCGGTTTCCGAAATACGCCGCGCCAAATATCTGAAAGTCCGGGTTCATCCCGCTTCCGTCGACAGGGTTCGCGATGAGCTGGACGCGGTCTTGCGCGAGAGCGATCTGGGCATGACCGTCGAGATCGACGCGGATGATGCGCTGGCGGCCGGCGCCTGCATCGTTTCGACCGACTTTGCCGTCGTCGATGCCAGCATCGACGCGCAGCTCAATGCCATAGCGGCCGCGATAGGGTCAAAGGCGGAGGTTCCATGACGGCGCACGCTGCCGAAATCGAAAATCGCCTGGCGTCCATCATCCCCGGCCTGCGTTCCGGCCTGCGCGACGATGCCAGCCGGCCGAGGCGAGGGCGCGTGCGGCGGGTTACCGGCACGGTCATCCACGCGACCGTGGAGGAGGCCCGGATCGGCGAGATATGTGAATTGGTAGACCCCAGAACCGGCAGGACGACCAAGGCGGAAGTCGTCGGCCTGATGGACGAGATGGCGATCCTCGTTCCGCTTGGCGACCTGACCGGTCTTTCAAGCCTGACGGAGGTCGTTGCGACCGGAAAGGAGCAGTTGGTGCCCGTCGGTCCTGGCCTCTTGGGTCGGGTGATCAGCGCGCTCGGCGAGCCATTGGACGGCGAGCCGCTCTCGCCGGATGGCATTGTCGGCAGCTATCCGGTCAATGCCTATCCGCCATCTCCGCTCGAGCGCAGTTTGATTTCCGAGCCGATCCAGCTTGGAATCCGCGCTCTCGATGGGTTGCTCACTTGCGCGCGCGGACAGCGCGTCGGCATTTTCGGCGAGCCCGGTGTCGGCAAGTCGATCCTGCTTTCCGACATCGTCAGCGGCACCGATGCCGATGTCGCCGTGGTCGCCCTTGTCGGCGAACGTGGACGCGAGGTTCGCGAATTCCTAGAGCATCAGCTTGGACCGGAAGGGCGGCAGCGGGCAATCGTCGTCGTCGCGACATCCGACCGGCCCGCCATCGAGCGCGTCAAGGCGGCCTATGTGGCGACTAGCATTGCGGAATATTTTCGCGACCAGGGCAAGCATGTGCTGCTTGCGATGGACAACATTACGAGATTTGCCCGTGCCCAGCGCGAGATCGGCCTGGCCTCGGGCGAGCCACCGACGCGTCGCGGTTTTCCGTCTTCGCTGTTTGCCGTCCTGCCGCGGCTGCTCGAGCGCTCGGGCCCTGGTCGCGTGGGGTCCATCACCAGCCTTTACAGCGTTCTCCTGGAAGGCGACGGCACGCTGGATCCGGTCGCCGAGGAAATCCAGGCGCTTCTAGATGGCCACGTCTTCCTGTCGAACGAACTTGCGCAGCGCAACCATTTCCCCGCCATCGACGTCCTGCGCAGCCGAAGCCGTCTGATGGATGCCGTCGTGCCCCCGGTGCATCGGGCCGACGCCAGCCGCCTGCGCGAGCTGCTTGCCCGCTACGCCGATATCGAACTTCTCCTGCGCGTCGGCGAGTATGAAAAGGGCGGCGATGCGGTGGCGGATGAGGCTGTGGCGAAGATCGACGCCATCAACGCCTTCCTGCGACAGGCGTCCGCCACACACGAGAGCATCGAGAAGACACGCCAACGCATGCGGGAGATCGCTGATGAAGGAGCGTGACATGATCGCTCGATTGCGCGACCTCAGACACCGCCGTGAAGAACGCGCAAAGGAAGTGGTGATCAGAAGGCACGCCGCCGCGCACCGGGCCGCAAGGGAGGGGCAGGAGGCGGCCGCCGCGGTCACGGAGCACCTTCAGCGCATAGTCGACGCCGAAGATGCAGCCTTCGGTGCGCTTGTTGGACAGCCGGTCAAGGCGGCCAGCCTCTCCCGGCTTCAGGGACGGTTCGAAATCGCCGCCAGAAAAACCGAGCAGTTGCGGGAAAGCGAGAAGATGGCCGAGGTCGCCGCACAGCGACGGAAGGTGGAGTTGTCGGTAGCCCGCAAGCATCATCGCGCAAGCATGAAGGCCGTAGTGAAGCTGGATGGGCTTCTGGAGCAATTGAGCAAACGCACCGCGCGTCGTCGCCTGGCGCTTGCCGAACTTTCCGAGGAAGAGGAGCGCGGCCCACCGCGCCCGCCCAC
>NZ_RZSG01000309.1:0-6610 GCF_003997725.1 Mesorhizobium sp. M4A.F.Ca.ET.050.02.1.1 | reverse complement strand
CCTCCAGATAGTCGATGAAATGCGTCAGCCCGACGCTGGTGAGCCCTTCCGCCTCGGCCGCGACGATGGAAGCGGCGAGCGACTGTGCGTTTTCCTCGTTGGCGCCGGCGCCAAGCGCCGCCATCCGGCACAGCCCTGTTGCCTGATCGAGACTGAGTTGCATGGTGATGGGTTCCTAGTGAGCAGCGAGTAGCGAGTAGGGAATAGCGAATGGGAATGGTGGGCTGTTGGCCGCCTCGTGTCCTATTCGCTACTCGCTATTCGCTACTCACTTCTAACCGATCTTGACCGGGATCCGCGCCTCGATTCGGCTGAAGGCGAAGACGAGGATGCCGGTGATGGCCATATAGATCAACGCCAGCAGCAGCAAGGGTTCGTAGGTGAGGTAGGTGTCCTGCCGTACCTTTGACGATACGGCGAAGATGTCGATGACGCTGATCGTTGCTACCAGCGGCGTCGACTTCAGCTGCAGCACCGTTTCGCCGGTCAGCGTCGGTAGCGCCCGGTAGAAGGCCTGCGGCAGCCAGATGCGGCGGAAGATCTTCCAGCGGCTCATGCCGAAAGCGCGTGCCGCTTCCAGTTGCCCCTTCGGCACGCCGGCGAAGGCGCCGCGCATCACCTCGCCCTCGTAGCCGGCGAAGGACAGGGTCAGCGCCAGCACGCCATAGGGCCAGGCCTGCCTGAGATATGGCCACATCCAGGAGTCGCGGATCCATGGATATTGCGGAAACAGCGAACCCAAGCCGTAATAGAGCAGCCAGAGCTGCAGGAGCAGCGGCGTCCCCCGGATGATGGTGCAGAAGACCTTGGCCGGCATGGCGAACCAGAACGGGCCACCGGCCTGCGCCAGCCCGAGCGGCACCGCGAGCAGGAAGCCCAGCGAGCAGGTGACGGCCAGGATCCACAGCGCCCGCCAGATGCCCATGAGACCCATTTCCCAATATTGCGGCAGCCAGTCCCAGCGCATGAAGAAGGCGGCGCCGAGGACCAGCCCCAGCGCGATCAGGATCAGCACGATGCGATGCGGCTGCAGCCACAGCGAGGCGCGCGCGACGGCGTTGACGACGACGGCTTCGTTGGCCATCAGCGCGCCTCCTTGACCGAAGGCATGCCGCGCCGCGACCATACCTCGACGCGGCCGATGATCAGGTTGGAGAACAGCGACAGCAAAAGGTAGAGCGCGCCCGCCGCGACGTAGAATGTCAGATAGGCCTTGGTGACGCCGGCGGCCTGCCGCGTGGCAAGGGTCAGTTCGAAGAAGCCGACGACGGCCAGCAGCGCGGTGTCCTTGGTGGCGATCAGCCAGAGATTGGCAAGGCCGGGAATGGCGAAAGGCAGCATCGCCGGCAAGGTGATGCGTCTGAGCAGCAGGCTTGGCGGCATGCCATAGGCGCGGGCAGCTTCGATCTGCCCCTGCGGGATGGACAGGATGGCGCCGCGGATGACCTCGGTCGAATAGGCGCCCTGGACGAAGCCGAGGACGAAAATGCCGGCCGCCAGCCCGCTGATGTCGACGCGCTGGTAGCCCATCGCCGTCAGCACCTGGTTGATCAGGTCGGTGCCGGCATAATAGAGCAGCAGGATCAGCACCAGTTCCGGTACGGCGCGCACGATGGTCGTGTAGACGGCGAGCAGATCGCGCACCACCGGGCCGCCATAGAGCTTGCCATAGGCGCCGCCGGTGCCGATCAGAAGCCCGAGGCAAGTGGCGCCGATGGCGATCTCGATCGAATGCAGCAGGCCGACCAACAGCGTTCCGCCCCAACCCGGCGGCGTGGGCGAGAGGAGCTCCATGATGCCGGCCGCCGAGGCCGGAAGAAATGCGTCGATCAGCTTCGCCCCCGGATTGCTGGAGCCAGGACCGCCCGGTGCTATACGCCCGCGGAAAGCCTGCTTGGACAGATGCCGGCGAAACCTCGCGGCGTGCCGGGCACGCCGCGAGGTCGCTCACTCATGCGGTGGGACCGTCAGTTCGACTGCGGGTCGTCGCCATAGACGTCGAAATCGAAGTACTTCTTGGTGATCTCGGCATATTTGCCATTGGCGCGGATGGCCTTGATACCGGCGTTGATCTTTTCCTTCAGGTCGGTGTCTTCCTTGCGCAGGCCGGCGCCGACGCCCGGTCCGAGAACATCGAGATCAGGCGCGACCATGCCCTTCAGGTCGCAGCATGCCTTGCCCTGGTCCGACTTGAGGAAGGCGTCGAGCGCGATGGAATCGGCCTGCACCGCATCGAGACGGCCGGCGGCGAGATCCTGGTCGGCTTCGTCCTGGGTCTGGTATTCCTTGATCTCCGCCGCTCCGGTGAAGTGCTTCTTGGCGTAGACGGCGTGGATGGTCGAGACCTGGACGCCGATGACCTTGCCCTTGAGATCGTCCGGCGTGGCGCCGAACTTCTGGTCCTTCGGGCCGATGATGGCGGTCGGCGTGTTGTAGTACTTGTCGGAGAAGTCGATCGTCTTCTTGCGTTCTTCGGTGATCGACATCGAGGCGGCGATGAGGTCGATCTTCTTGGTGGTCAGCGCCGGAATTATGCCGTCCCAGGCGACAGGGGTGATGACGCAGTCGAGCTTCTCCTCGGCGCAGACGGCGTCGATGAAATCGATCTCCCAACCGACCCATTTGCCGGAAGCGTCGGGCGAGGCGAAGGGCGGGTAGGGTTCGGCGGCGACGCCGACCTTGATCGGATCGGCCTTGGCGACGCCCATCGCGGCGACGCCGAGAAGCAGCGCCGCGGCGAATGTCTTGAGAACAGTCTTCATGTCAGGACTCCCAGTTTGTTGTGTTCCCGGTTTTCGCCCCGCTTCACTTCGGTCCTAGCCGACGTTGCGGAGGAATTGCTTGAGCCTTTCGGATTTGGGCGCGCCGAACAGCTGTTCCGGCGGGCCTTCCTCCTCGACCAGCCCGTTGTAGAGGTAGACGACATGCGTCGCGACCTCGCGGGCAAACTTCATTTCATGCGTGACCAGAACCATTGTCCGTCCCTCGCGCGCCAGATCGCCGATCACCTTCAGCACCTCGCCGACCAGTTCCGGATCGAGCGCCGAGGTCGGCTCGTCGAACAGCATGACGCGCGGATTGATCGCCAGCGCCCGGGCGATCGCCGCGCGCTGCTGCTGGCCGCCGGACAGATAGGCCGGATAGACGTCGCGCTTCTCGGCGAGGCCCACACGCGCCAGCAGCTTCTCGGCCTGGGCGACCGCCTCCTCGCGCCTGACGCCCAGCACATGCACCGGAACCTCGATGACGTTCTCGATCAGCGTCATGTGGCTCCACAGGTTGAAGTTCTGGAACACCATGCCCAGCCTGGAGCGGATGCGCTCGATCTGCTTGCGGTCGGCGGGAACCGTGTGGCCGTGGCTGTCGGCCTTCAGCTTGATCTCCTCGCCGTTGACGCGGATGATGCCGCTGGTCGGGTTTTCCAGGCAGTTGATGCAGCGCAAGAGCGTCGACTTGCCGGAGCCCGATCCGCCGATGATGGCGATCACCTCGCCGTCGCGCGCCGACAGCGACACACCCTTCAGCACGTGCAGTTCGCCGAATTTCTTGTGCAGGTTCTCGACATGAATGGCTTCGGCGGCGCCGCTCTGCGCCTCGCCGGATCGCACTGCGGCAGCTTCCACCGCGCTCACCATGTGGCCTCTGCAGGGGCGATGGCAGGTCGTCGAACGTCCATCCGGCTAATCAACATACGCTGCACTGTCCCGCTCCAGACTTCAGCATGGACCCGACAGCGCGAGCCCGTCAATCCCGCTCATTACGGCACTTGCGGCCTTGTTGCGCAAGTGTATAAATAGCCCTCCATGAAATTTTCTCGGCTTTTTTCATCTTAAAAGGGCATTGATGAGCGCTTTCGGATCACAGTCCATGGCGGCGCCGCTGCGGCGCGTGCTGATGCGGTCGGCAGCCAACGCCATGCGCGACGCCGACAGGGCTGCCTGGCACTATGGCCCCGGCTTCAACCCGGCGAAAGCAGCCTCGCAGCACGTGGCCCTTGCTGAACTGGTGGCGGCTTCCGGCGCCGAAATCGAATGGATAGAGGACACGGACGACGGCCTGTCGGATTCGGTGTTCACGCACGACCCATCGCTGATGACCGACCGCGGCGCGCTGATCCTGTACATGGGCAAGCCATTGCGCGCCAGCGAGCCCTCGCTGCATGAAGAGACCTACAGAAGACTGGGCATTCCGATCCTGGGCCGCGTCGAGGCTCCTGGCCAGGTCGAAGGCGGTGACTGTGTATGGGTTGATGGCCGCACGCTGGCGATCGGGCGCGGTGTCCGCTCCAATCAGGAAGGCATCCAGCAGGTTTCAAACCTGCTGACGCCGCTGGGCATTTCCGTCTACGGTTTTGACCTGCCGCTGTGGCAGGGCGAAGAGGCGTGCCTGCATCTGATGTCGGTGATCAGCCCGCTGGCCGACGACCTCGCACTGGTCTATTCCCCGCTCTTGCCGGCCCCGTTCTATCAGATGCTGAAGGCGCGAGGCATCCGGCTGGTCGAAGGCGACGCCGGAGAGTTCGCCGCTTCCAACGGCCTCAGCCTAAACGTACTGCCGACCAGCCCGCTCAAAGTCATCGCCGTTGCAGGCTTTCCCAAGACCAAAGCCGCGATGGAAGCCGCCGGCTGCACGGTTGAAATCTTCGAGGCGGATGCGCTTTGCATCGCCTGCGAAGGTGGGCCGACATGCCTGACGCGGCCGATCCTGCGCCGATGAATGCGCCATCCCGCCGCAAGTTCCGTCGCGAGGGCGAGGACCGGCGGCGGCAGGATCTGATCGAAGCGACTCTGGATAGCGTGGCGGAACATGGTCTGCAAGGTGCCACCTTGCGCGCCATCGCCTTGCGTGCCGGCGTCACCGCCGGGCTGATCCGGCATTATTTCCCCGGCAAGGAAGAATTGCTGCAGGAGGCATATGCGGCGCTGGTCGGCCGCATGACCGAGCAGGCCAAAGCAGCATTGGTCATGGAAGATGCCTCTCCGCGCCAACGTCTTGCGGCTTTCGTCACCGCCAACCTCAACACGCCGATCGTCGACGCGCGGGTGTTTTCGCTTTGGGCAACCTTCATCGGCCGCGCCAATGCGGATCCGACCTTGGCCCATGCCCACCGCGAAGGCTATCTTGGCTTTCGCAACGAGGTGGAAGCGGTTGTGGCCGAGGTGCTCGCTGCAGAACAGCGCAAACCGGACGCAAGCCAACTGCGCCACCATGCCATCGCGATCAACGCGATCATCGACGGGCTCTGGATCGAAGGCTGTCTGGCGGGCGATATGTTCGAGCCCGGCGAATTGGCAGCGATTGGCATCAAGGCTGTCGAGGCCGAACTCGGCCTTGCGCCAGAAAGAGGAGAACGATGACCACCATCGGCGAGGCCCTCATCACCCTGCTCGAGGCGCATGGCGTCGACACCGTTTTCGGTATCCCCGGCGTCCACACGGTCGAGCTCTATCGCGGCCTGGCGCGTTCGAGCATCCGCCATATCACGCCGCGCCATGAGCAGGGCGCCGGCTTCATGGCCGACGGCTATGCCCGCGCCAGCGGCAGGCCTGGCGTCGCCTTCGTCATCACCGGTCCGGGGCTCACCAACACCATCACCGCCATGGGTCAGGCGCGCGCCGATTCGGTTCCGATGCTGGTTATCTCGGGCGTCAATGCTACCGACACGCTTGGCAAGGGCTTCGGCTTCCTGCACGAACTGCCCGACCAGCGCGGCATGATGGAGAAGGTGGCGCTGTCTTCTGAGCGCATTACCGAGGCCAAGGAGCTGCCCGGCGTGCTGGCCCGTGCCTTCGCGCTGCTCGCGTCGTCGCGTCCCGGCCCGGTCCATGTCGAGATCCCGACCGATGTCATGGTCAAGCCGGCCGACGGCATTGTCGCCTCATTGAGCAATGCGGCGCCGCCGGCTCCCGACGCTGCCGCAATCGCGCAGGCAGCAAGTCTTTGCAAGACCGCGAGCCGCCCGCTGATCCTGGCCGGCGGCGGCGCAAAATGGGCCGAGGCGCCCTTGCGGCTTCTGGCCGAGAGGCTCGGCGCGCCGGTCGTCGAAACGACCAACGCGCGCGGCCTGCTGCATGGCCATCCGCTCTGCGTGCCGGCCAGCCCCAGCCTGAAGGCGGTGCGCGCGCTGATGGCGGAGGCCGATCTTGTCATCGCCGCCGGCACCGAATTCGGCGCGACCGACTATGACGGCTATGGCGATGGCGGCTTTGTCCTGCCCGCCAATCTGATCCGCATCGACATCGGCGCCGACCAGCTCGCGCGCCGTCCGGTGACGGTCGGTATCCGGGCCGATTGCGCTGAGGCGCTTGGTGCCCTGCTGGCGGAGCTCGGCTCAGATCCCGTCGCCGCGCAAGACGGCAATGCCTGGGCGGCCGCGGCACGAGAGGCCGCGTTCGCCGAGCTGAGGCCGGACTATGTGGCGCAGATGCGCGCCGTGGAGGCGATCCGCGATGCGCTGCCCGGCGCCATCATCGTCGGCGACTCGACGCAGCCGGTCTATGCCGCCAACCTCTACTACGACCACGATCGACCCGGCGGCTGGTTCAACGCCGCGACCGGCTTCGGCGCGCTGGGCTACGGTCCGCCCGCAGCGATCGGCGCGGCCCTTGCC
>NZ_RZSG01000308.1:0-6638 GCF_003997725.1 Mesorhizobium sp. M4A.F.Ca.ET.050.02.1.1 | reverse complement strand
GATATGGACGTGCCTCGTCTCGGCATGATGTGCGAGCACGAATTTGTGCCCGGGCGCGCGCTCCTCGAGCACGGCCCGCGCGACCGCCATGATGGCTTGCGCGTCCGTACCAGCCCGGGCAGAGAAAAGCAGGTGATAGGCATTGCGCCGCTCCCGGCCGGAAAGTTGTGGCCGCCATTCCTCAAAAATCGCCGCGGCCGCCTTCGTCGGCTGTTTGCTGGAAACCGCCTGTCCATTCGCCTGGCGAACCTGATCGAACGCCCGAATAAATTTTTGCAGAAAATATTACGCCTTACGCGCATTGCCGACAGCCGCCGTCACTTCCGCTGTGGCCCGAATACCGGCCTCCCCTAGGGCTTCGCGCAAGCCGGCTTCGATCTTATCGAGCGCTTTGCTGCGCGAATTTGCACGCCCGGCCGATAAAACCTTGGCAAGCGGTCCGGCGCGTTCTCCTGTGTGGCCATAAACGGCGACGCTGTTGCCGGTGCGAGCATAGACGAAAGGCTTCGATCCGAAGGCCGCGTTCAAAGCCTCGCCAAGCGCATCGTCCGTGACGTCACCGGCGAGCTCGAACCGCACCTCAATGAAATTCGTATTCTCAAGCTGGGGCTCGAACGTCTGCGTGAATTGGTGCAGGAAGCCGCGACGGTCCTGGGCATTGGCAAGCCCCTGTCCGCTATCGGTGAAGATCTCGATTTCGCGCTTCTCGCCCCGTTCATTGGCGCGTGTGCCGATATAGGCGAGCAGGGCGCCGGCCTGGTTGCCATTGGCCGCGCTCGACAGGACCTTGAACACGGCCGGCTGCGCACCCGCGGCATAGGCCGCTCGCGCCGCAACGGCCCTCGCCTCACGCGTCGGCCGGGCGAAGTGTCGAGCGGACGGGAGCGCGCCCGACCTTCCGCCGCCGCCGCCACGGCGCCGCCATTCTTCTTCCTCTTCCTTGACGAAAGCGCCGAGTGCCAGGTCGAAAATCGCTATCGCCCCATTTGCGTCGCTGGATGAACGCAAACTCCCACTGGTGCCCACAGACGGCGGTTTGGCGCTGGGCGGTCCTCCTCGGCCTGTGGACGAAACAGGTGCCTTCGCGACGTGGGGGCTCGCTCCCAGGTGCTTTGCGCTCGCCATCGTCCATTGGGCACCAGCCATAGGCGAAGCCGAGCGGGCCGGGGCGAGCCCGCTCGCACGGATGTTCATCGCTTGCCGATCGGCCGTCTCCCGGCCAGCCGCTTGCAAAGGCCTATCCTCCTCGAGGTCCTCGAGATCGCCGGCGCCGGGTACGCGCAAATAGCGTTCGATCTCGGCAGCGTATCCGACGAGACGGCCGCTCATGCCTTGCCCTCGCTTCGCTTGCGCGGCCGGGCAACCATCGCCTTTAGTTCTTCGCGGAACCGGCGCACGAGCTCGCCAACGGCGATCAAGGCGCGCTCGAGGTCTGCGTCATACGCCACCCGGCCCTCGTTCATCGCGCGGACCGCCTGGTTGAAATTCACACCGACGCGGCGAAGCTGGTCAGTGGCCTCCTCGATGGAAGGTCGCAGCTCCCCCGTCGCCTCCGGCAGAAAGCCCGCCTCGGTCCGAACAAGGCGGCGAACGACTTCGCTGACCGTCACCGACTCCCTGTCAGCCATAGTGCGCAGCCGCTCCAGTTCGACGCTTGAGAAGCGCACATGCAGGACTTCGCCATAGCGCCGCGATGCGTTCTGCGTTTCTGCTTGGCCGTTGTTGGGTCTCATCTTCAAGCCCGCTTGCGGGCGCTAAGGCCCTTGGGCCGCGCCGTCCTTTTTCGTGTGTAACACAAAAAAGGCTATCCTGCCAAAGACAAAAACCAACATCACCAAATATCTTTGCGGTGATACTCCAAGTCACCCCCCGCTTTCGTTTCAAAATCATCTGCTACATGTTAGCAGCGAAACATGCTCCATCGGAAACATCTTGCATCGTCAACTTATCGACAGGCTACCTTTGCAACATGGTTCTGTCTTTACATGTGGCCTTGCTGCGGAATCATCGTGCTAACATGGAGACAAATCGCAACGAGCAGGGAACGTGAGCTCGCGCCATCGGGATCACGGCGACCCCGTGGGGAGGTAAGGCAATAAGCTGAGGCATGCGACCGGCCGACAAGGCGCGGCTGATTTGCGCCGGGCCGAGCATCTGGCCCGGCCCCGCCTGTGTGGCCCCGAGCGTTCACTGCACCCCCTCACCGACGCGGATGCCGCGGGGCGGGCTGACCTACTCGTTGGGTAGCTTGTGCTTATGGGCCTTGATGTAGTCCTGCACCGCCCGGCGCAGCAACTCGGTCATGCTGTGGCCATTGCTGACCGCGAGCAGCTTGAATTGGCGTTGTTCGCCGGCCGTAAGGTAATAGCCGCAGCGCACCATTTCCTCTTCGCGGATCTTCCTGCCGGCAACCGGATCCTTTTTCTGGCCCTGTCGCAACATTTTGCGGAAGTCCGGCCGAGCTGACGTCCGCGCCGCTTCAGCCTCCGACGCCGCCGCGGATGCGACGGCAGGCGGCTGGGGGGCGGGATCCGATTTCGGAGCGATGAACATGCTCGGAAGCGCCGGCGGCTCAGTTATCGCTCGCATCATGCGAGCCTTCTTGTCGTCTTGTGTGTCCGGGAGGCTTTTCTCGGTCATGCCGCCTGCCTCATTGCTTCGGTGAAGGTCTTCAGAACATCGTCGAAGACCCCTTCACTTTCGGCAATCGCCTTCGCGTCGGCCTGATCGGCGCTGTAGAGTGTCTGGCCGCTTTGCAGGTCCCGATACGCGACACGGTTTTGCAGCGCATGGTCGGCGATCGGCGTGCCGTTCGCCTGAATGATTGCGCGCAGCTCGCTCAAGGCTCTCGCCTTCGCATCGATGATGGTCTGTTTTGTCAGGACAAACACGGCTGGCAGCGGCCGGCCGCGTGTTTCGACCGCGAGCGGAATGTAGTGGTCGGTGATCTGGATTGCTGCGGTCACGTCGTCGAGCGCGAAGAAGATCGGCACCACCACGATATCGGCGGCAAACAGCCCGGCCATGAGGTTGTCGTTCGTGGTGCCTTCGGTGTCGATCAGCACCACGCTGCGCTCGCCATTATACAGATCCGCCGCCTCCAGGATCTCGCGCGGCGTCGTGGCGCTGACGAGCTGGAGTGTCTCGGGACGATTGCCGGCCTCCTTGAGCATCTGAGCCCACCGGCTCATGTTCTGGCGAACGTCGCCGTCGATGAGTGTCACCGCGTAGCCGCGATTAAGGGCGACCGAGGCGAGCGCGCGCAGCAGGGTCGATTTGCCAGTGCCACCTTTGGCGATAGCGGCAGATATGATCATAGCTCGGGGGACCTTCGATGAACCGCTTTTATGCCAACCGCCTGCCCGGCAATTGTCATAACCGAACCCAAAGTGTAGTGTCAATTTATGAGCGATCAGCCGGACAGGACAGTGATGTTCAGGGCAGCTTTGGCCGAGATCTCGACGCGCGACGGCTGCGAGGCCGCGCTTGATGCCGCAGCCGCCACGCTGGCGCATTACAGCGCGCTTGCCTCCGTCGGCATGATGCGCCAGCGCGAGCTGATTTTGATGGTGCCGAACAGTAAGGTGTGCGGAACGGATGATTAGGGCAGTATTGGTGGCCGTAGCGGCGGCTGCGAGCGTCGGCGCCGCCGCTCCAGGCGATCAGACCAAGGGGACGAGCAGCAATCCGATGTGGCCCGCGGGGTTGCGATGGGATTGCGCCACGGCCGCGAAAATCGTGTGTGAACGCGACGGCTCCTGCAAGGTCGCAAAAGGGGATGCTTCATTCCTGCTCAACTACGACAACAACAATATCGAGTTTGCGAGTGGCGATGTGCGCATCAAGCGGCATTATCAGCAAACGGTGCAGGCAAGCCCTCTGCAAAGCGAGGTCAAGGTGGAGCTTGCCGACAACCGCGTCATCTGGCTGACGGCGGTAGACGCCAGTCGCACCTATTCCGACGCCTGGGTGGGTGCCCTCACTGAATTGAAGGGTGGCGCCGTCCTTTTGGAATCCCAAGGCGTCTATTGCACCCCACACAAGTGAACGCCGCGAACCGGGCCCGCGCCAGGGACGGCAGGGCTTCCTGCCAGCGGCCCGTTATCTCCGGCCTCCGCCGTCCCTACGGCGCTATTGGAGGCGCGCTCCGGCTCCGGCTCTTTGGGCATGGGAATTGCGGCGACACAAAAGAAGATGCTTCGACGGGACGGACCGGATTGCGGGTCAGATAGGCCCGGTGCCACCAGCGTGCGATAACCGCAGGAAGGATTTGGAGGGGCGTACTGATCGACCGCAGAGCTGCGCCGAATCCGGACCTTCGCAGGCAGATTGCAGCTGCACTGCTTGCCAGCCATCGGGTCCCCTGGAGAACGCGACAACGCCATCACCTTCGCCTTTCCAGGATGTGCGAAGCTTGTACTTCACGGCGCGTTGCACGCCGGGTCCCATGATGTTCTTCGAGCACTCTCCGATGCGCAACGTCGCTTGATCAGTATTTTTCGCTCGCCGGAAAGCGCCCAAAGCCTCGGCCGGCGATGGAATCTCAAGGCCGGACGCGGCAAGTTTCGCACACAGTGCCGGCTCGGACGCAATCGCCGCGGAGAGCTGGCTTTGAGTCGGATAGAATGCGAGCGTGCCGCCTATGCCGACCAATGTTCCGGATGCCGCCGCCAAAATAAGCGCCCCCGCATTGAACATGATTACGGCTTCGGAAAAACGTTGAACGTCGACGCGATAAGGTCCGTCGTATAGACGGTTTCGCCGTTGCGTTTGAAAGAGTTGTTGCTGATGCGGCCTTCGACCAAGACCACATCGCCGGGCTTGGCGTTCTCCGCCACCCAGGCGGCTTGCTTCTCCTCCAGGACCGTTACCTGGACCCAATCCGTGGCTTCCTTGGCAACGCCTTGTTCGTCGCGCCAATTGCGGTTGGTGGCAATGTTGACCCTCGTGCTTTTGTCGAAGGGCGCGACCGACCCGACATTGCCATGAATGGTGAACCTGTTGACGCTTTTCATCTGGGTACTCCCTCATTTCGTGCGACTAATTTAGCCAGCCGGGGTGACTCGAGATTACGGTCTGCTAAGGTTGAACCAGGTGCGCTGCCGCAGCCCGTTCGCGTCGTCGTAATCGATGTAGTAAGGCTTCGCGCGGCGCCGGCGTTGAATGTCGTAATAGGTGGTCGTTCGATCGTTATGTGCTCCGCTGGAGACATTGGTAAGTTGGACCGGCACGGTGCGGTCGCCGAGCTGGATTGTCCCCGTCAAGCCTCCATCGGCCTGACCGTGCCGCGCTCCAAAGTTGGCAGGCTGACCGAGATTGCCAGCCGCGATTCGGCACATGCTGGCCTGCTCTTGCCCCGGGCGGTCGCTGGCCGGCGCGTAAGGCGTCCACCCCTGCGGGCAGGCCTCATACAGGTCGTAGCCGGCGCCGGACGAATTGGCCTGCGGGCAAGTCGGCCACGAAAACCCGGGCAAGCCCATGGCGTCGATCAGCCGATCTATCGGCGGATGACAAGAGGGTGTGCCCTGCCAGTCACCAGACAGACAAAGCAGGACCTGACACCCCCACTCGGATGCGAATGTTTGGGACGGAACAGATGCGGTGCCCGCGATCGCGGCAGCGCCCACAACGAGACATTTGAGCATGGTGATGGCTCTTTTCCTCTGAGGGTTTTTGACACTTTACTATGGTTTTTGGCCCGGGAAAAGGGCAGACCGAACAGGCGGGTTCGTGCGAATACATAGATTCATGCTGCCAAACGAAGCGGGCGAGGTGAACAACCCGCTTCGGGACAATATCGCGTGGTTCCTCGAAGCCGAGCGCCAGAAGCGAGAGCTTCCCCATCAACACATGGCGGAACTGTTCAAGACGTCGTCGGGTCAAGGGCTGGCATACCGCACCTACATCCGCACCATGAGAAAACGAAACAACGTGACCCTGCGCACAGTCGAGCAGATGGCCCAGGCGCTCGAGGTGTCGATCGCGACAATTCTGGTCGGCGGCGCCAAGCTGAAACCGTGGGCGCACAAGCTCACCGAAAAATCGATCCGCGCGCGCCTTGCCGACATCATCAACAGCGAGCGTGAGCGCCGCAAACTGCTCCGCTATCAAATGGCGGAGCTACTGGGCGTCTCGGAGATTACTTTCACAAAGCTTGAGCGCGCGGCTGGCAATATCAGTGTCGATACGATCGCCGCCGTAGGCGATGCGCTCGGTCGCGATCCGGCAACCTTCCTGTTCCAGGAACGTCGACAGCCAGCACCAACCGGCTTGAACAGGCGCGGCCGATCGCCGAGGCTGCTTTAAAAACAGCCTCGTGGAGCCCTTAGGGGTTCCGCGGCAAGCGTGTTTTGGCGACTAAGGCGTCAGCCGGTCGGCAATGCGTGACTGGGGAATGGCTTCGGCCCATCCGGCGGCCAGTCGGATCGGCTGCCGAATGGTCGTCCGCTCTGATTATTGCGGGAGCTTCCTGTGGACGCCGCTTTTTTGAAGGCAGTCGGATAAAATTTGAGGCCGAGTTTGGGCCGAAATTTCGCAACCCAGGCGATCTGACGCCGATGCACGACGACAATGTGATTGGTGAGGTTCCTGGCTCGCCATTGCCTGCGCTCGGTGACGCGCAGCAGACCGAGCCTGCT
>NZ_RZSG01000307.1:0-6650 GCF_003997725.1 Mesorhizobium sp. M4A.F.Ca.ET.050.02.1.1 | reverse complement strand
GGTTTCGCTTGCCTCGCTGGCGTTGCTGCTGGGCTTGCTGTTTGCCGGCAGCGCCATCGCGGTGAAGCCCGACGAGGTGCTCGCCGATCCGGCGCTGGAGGCGAGGGCGCGCGCGCTCTCGGAAGGCTTGCGCTGCATGGTCTGCCAGAACCAATCGATCGACGAATCCGACGCCGACCTTGCGCGCGACCTGCGCATCCTGGTGCGCCAGCGCCTGGTTGCCGGCGACAGCGACCAGCAGGTGATGGACTATATCGTCTCCCGCTATGGCGAGTTTGTGCTCTTGAAGCCGCGCTTCAGCCTGCGCAACGCGCTGTTGTGGGGCACGCCCGTCGTCCTGCTCGTTGCCGGCGGGCTGTTCATCGTGCTCAGTGCCCGCTCGCGCCGAGCGGCCCCCGCGAGCCCGCTCACCGCCGAGGAGCAGGCCGCTCTGGACAAGATACTGCGCGACTGAGCGCCAACATTACAAAACTTTCATGTACCGGAAATGGCGCCGTAATGTGCGCCTCTCTATTCCTCTTGCCGGAGGATGCTCCGCCTGAGCGCATCCCTTGTGAAAGAGGATACGAGACCCATGAATATTGCCCCCAATTCATATTTTGGCACCCGCAAGCGCCTGACCGCGACGGTCGCTTCGCTGGCTGTCATCGGCGCGGTTGGCGTCGGCGCGCTGGCCACTGGAACCGCCCCCGTTCTGGCCGACGCAGTGCGTGTCGAGGCGCCGCAGGTGCCGAGCTTCGCCGATGTCGTGGAGCGCGTCACGCCGGCTGTGGTCAGCGTCAAGGTCAAGGCCAAGATCGAGCCGGCGGCCGATGACGGATCCGACCAGTCCGACGATCAGGACGGTATGAACAACTTGCCCGACAATCCGCAGCTGCGCCGCTTCTTCAGGGAATTCCGCGGTTTTGGCGATCAGGGCGGCCAGTTCGGCATGCGCCGTTTCAACCACCGTGGCCACAATGACGGCCAGCCGCGCCCGGTCGCGCAGGGCTCGGGCTTCTTCATCTCCGATGACGGCTACCTCGTCACCAACAACCATGTCGTCGAAGAGGGTTCCGCTTTCACCGTGGTGATGAACGACGGCAAGGAGCTCGACGCCAAGCTGATCGGCACCGATCCGCGCACCGACCTCGCCGTGCTCAAGGTCGAAGGCGACGGCAAGTTCACCTATGTCGACTTCGCCGACGATTCAAAGGTTCGCGTCGGCGACTGGGTGGTGGCCGTCGGCAATCCGTTCGGCCTCGGTGGCACCGTCACAGCCGGCATCGTCTCGGCCCGCGGCCGCGACATCGGCGCCGGCCCGTATGACGACTTCCTGCAGATCGACGCCTCGGTCAATCGCGGCAATTCTGGTGGCCCGACCTTCAACCTCAATGGCCAGGTCGTCGGCATCAACACCGCGATCTTCTCGCCCTCGGGCGGCAGCGTCGGCATCGCCTTCGACATCCCGGCCTCGACCGCCAAGGAAGTGGTGCAGGACCTGATGAAGAGCGGCTCCGTCCAGCGCGGCTGGCTGGGCGTCGAGATTCAGCCGGTCACCTCCGACATCGCGGAATCGCTCGGGCTGAAGTCCGAGAAGGGCGCGCTGGTGTCGAGCGCGCAGGACGACGGTCCCGGCAAGAAGGCCGGCATCACCGCTGGCGACGTCATCACCCAGGTCGACGGCAAGGATGTCGCCTCGCCGAAGGAACTCGCCCGCCTGATCGGCGCCTTTGCGCCGGGCAAGTCCGTCGATGTCACCGTGTGGCGCGACGGCAAGAGCGAGACGATCAAGGTCGACCTCGGCAAGCTGCCCGCCAGCGACAAGCAGGCGTCGAACGATGACAGCAAGCAGCCGGCGGCGCCAAAGGCCGACACGCTTGCCGATCTCGGCCTGACCGTCACCAAGTCGGAAAACGGCAAGGGGCTGGTCGTGACCGATGTCGATCCCGACAGCGATGCGGCCGACCGCGGCATCCAGCCCGGCGATGTCATCACCTCGGTCAACTCGATGGAGGTGAGCGGCACGGCGGATGTCGACAAGGCGATGGCCGATGCCGTGAAGGCGGGCCGCAAGGCGGTGCTAATGCAGATCACCCGCGACGACTCGAACCGCTTCGTTGCGCTGCCCGTCGCCAAGGGCTGACGTTCGCAACTTTCCCGAAGCGGCGGTTTCAACACCCCCGAGCCGCCGCGGGGGAAAGGACGGGGCCCGAATACGTTAGTCAGTCACCGTGTTCCGACCCCAGCGGCAGCGGGCTTCCCATCGCCCGCTGCCGCTCCCAACCATCAAAGGCCATTCCGTGCATGCCGGCTCCTCATTCTCAGGGCGAAATCGCGTATAACGGCTCTATGAAGATTCTCGTCATAGAAGACGATCGCGAGGCCGCCGATTACCTGCAGAAGGCCTTTGCCGAAGCCGGCCATACCGCCCATGTCGCCGGCGACGGCGAGACCGGCTTCGCGCTTGCCGACGCCGGCGATTATGACGTCATGGTCGTCGACCGCATGATGCCGCGCCGCGACGGCCTGTCGGTCATCGCCGGCCTGCGCTCCAGGGGCAACACGACGCCAGTGCTGATCCTGTCGGCGCTGGGCGAGGTCGACGACCGCGTCACCGGCCTGCGCGCCGGCGGCGACGATTACCTGACCAAGCCCTACGCATTCTCCGAATTGCTCGCCCGCGTCGAGGTGCTCAACCGCCGCGCCAGCGCCAGGGAAGCCGAGACCGTCTACCGCGTCGGCGATCTCGAGCTCGACCGGCTTTCGCACTCGGTCAAGCGCGCCGCGCGCGAGATCACGCTGCAGCCGCGCGAGTTCCGCCTGCTCGAATATCTGATGCGCCATGCCGGTCAGGTGGTGACGCGCACCATGCTGCTCGAGAATGTCTGGGACTACCACTTCGACCCGCAGACCAATGTCATCGACGTCCATGTCTCGCGGCTGCGCGGCAAGATCGAGAAGGGCTTCGACAAGCCGATCCTGCATACGGTCCGCGGCGCCGGCTACATGCTAAAGGGTGGGTAAGGCCGATCATGGCTCTTTCCCTGCCGGCCATCATGAGGACGACGGCAGCGCGGCTCTCGGCACTCTATTTCCTGCTTTTCGCGCTGTGCGCCGTGCTGCTCGTCTTCTACATGACCTCGCTGTCGGCGCGCATGCTGACCGCGCAGACGCAGGATACGATCAACGATGAAGTGGCTGGTCTCGATCGTGCCTATCGGCGCGGCGGCCTGCCGGTCCTGGTCCGCGTCGTCGAAGCACGTTCCCGCCAGCCCGGGGCCAACCTCTACCTCATCGCCGACGCCAACGGGCAGATCTTGACCGGCAATGTGCAAAGCCTGGAGCCGGGGGTCATCGAAACGGAGGGCTGGACGACAGAGCCATTTTCCTATCAGCGTTTCGGCGAGGGCGAACTCGACCGGCTGCGCAGCGGGGCACCCGACCAGGCCACGCCGCCGTCCGGCGAGCCCGAAGCGCAGGCCGAGGGCGAGAAGGGCCACAACGCGATCGCGCTGGTGCTGCGGCTGCCCAACCAGATGATCATGCTGGTCGGCCGCGACCTCGGCGAGCCCGAGCGCTTCCGCGCCGTCATACGCCGCGCCTTGATGCTCGCGCTGGGCATGATGGGGCTTGGCGGGCTCCTGATCTGGTTCTTTGTCGGGCGCGCGGCGCTGAAGCGCATCGACAGCGTCTCGGAGGCCAGCCGCCGCATCATGGGCGGCGACCTGTCCGGCCGCCTCCCGGTCACCGGAGCCGGTGACGAGTTCGACCGCCTGTCCGAGAACCTCAATACGATGCTGGCCCGGATCGCCAAGCTGAACGAGGGCCTGAAGCAGGTTTCCGACAATATCGCGCATGATCTGAAGACGCCGCTGACCAGGCTGCGCAACCGCGCCGAGGCGACGCTGGCCGGCCGGCAGAAGACCCCCGACTACCGGCAGGCGCTGGAAAGCACGATCGCTGAGTCCGACCAGCTGATAAAGACCTTCAACGCCATCCTGATGATCTCCAGGCTGGAGGCCGGCTATTCCTCGGAGACCACCAGCCGGGTCGATCTCGCGGCAGCGGTCCGCGATGTCGTCGAGCTCTACGAGCCGGTGGCCGAAGAGGCCGGCGTCATCCTCGAGACCTCCGCGCCGCAGGCTTTTGCCGTCGACGGCAATCGCGAATTGATCGGCCAGGCGCTGTCCAACATCGTCGACAACGCGATCAAATATTCGGCCGACTCGACCGGTCAGCCCACAGTGCGCGTGGCGCTGGAGCGTGTCGGCCACGAAATCCGGCTCACCGTTTCCGACAATGGCCAGGGCATCCCCGATGATGCCGACCGCGCCAGGGTGACCGAGCGCTTCGTTAGGCTGGAGAAGAGCCGGTCGCAGCCGGGGTCGGGCCTGGGTCTCAGCCTCGCCAAGGCGATCATGACTTTCCACAAGGGCAAGCTTGATCTTCTGCCCGCCGATCCCGGATTGTCCGTTATCATGAGTTTTCCCGCACGGGAGGACCACTGATGGCGGAGAAGATGGCCAAGAAGGCAGCGGAAACCGAATTGCAGTTGCGGCCGGCGATGGCGCTTCTGCCCCTGGACAAGGGGCGTGCCAGGCGGGAGTTGTCGGAGATCGCTGCCGCGGCCGGGGAAGAAGATCTGCCGCGGCTGGTCGAATTTCTCTCTGGCAAGGGGCAGCAGCAGGACCTGCTCGCCGCCATCTCCGACCTGTCGCCATTCCTGCGCGATACGGCGCGCCGGCGGCCGGCCATTCTTGACGCGCTGTTCGACCAGACCGTCGAGGCTAGGCTCAGCGACATAGGCGATGCGATCGCCCTTTCGGCACGCGCCGAGGCGGTCACCGAAAATGGCCTGATGATGGATCTCAGGCTGTTGAAGGCCGAGGCGCATTTCCTGATCGCGCTCGCCGATCTCGCAGGCGAGGCCGAGACGTCGCTGACGGTGCGCCGCCTCAGCGACCTGGCCGATGCCTGTACCCGCGCCGCCGTCGATTTCCTGCTGCGAGACGCGCACGAGCAGGGCAAGCTCAGGCTGCCGGATCCCGAAGATCCGGCGCGCCAGTCGGGCTGGGTACTGCTCGGCATGGGCAAGCTCGGCGCGCATGAGCTGAATTTTTCCTCCGACATCGACCTCGTCGTCTTCTTTGATCCGGCCGCGCCGGCGATTGTCGATCCGCTGGACGCGACGGAACTGTTCGCGCGCCTCACCCGCCGGCTGGTGCGGATCCTGCAGGACCGCACCGAGCACGGCTATGTCTTTCGTACCGATCTGAGGCTGCGGCCAGATCCCGGCTCGACGCCGCTGGCGATACCAGTCGAGGCGGCGCTTCACTATTACGAGGGGCGTGGCCAGAACTGGGAACGCGCCGCCATGATCAAGGCGCGCCCCGTGGCCGGCGATCTTGCCGCAGGCGCCGCCTTCCTCAAGGAATTGCAGCCCTATGTCTGGCGCAAATACATGGACTATGCGGCGATCGCCGACGTCCATTCGATCAAGCGCCAGATCCATGCCCACAAGGGCCATGGCGAGATCGCGGTCAAGGGCCACAACGTCAAGCTCGGCCGTGGCGGCATCCGCGAGATCGAGTTCTTCGTTCAGACCCAGCAACTGATCGCCGGCGGCCGCTTCCCGGAACTGCGTGGCCGTGAGACGGTGCCGATGCTCGGCCAGCTTGCCGCGCGCGGCTGGATCACCGCCGACGCGCGTGATGCGCTCGCCCGGCAATACTGGTTCCTGCGCAGCGTCGAGCACGCCATCCAGATGGTCGCGGACGAGCAGACGCATGTCCTGCCCGATAGCGACGAGGGGCTGCTGCGTATCGCCCTGATGCTCGGCTTTGCCGGAGAGGCGGAGTTCGCCGAGGCCTTCCGGGCCTCGCTGCAGCAGGTCGAGCGTCACTACGCGGCGCTGTTCGAGACCGCGCCGGAGCTTTCGGCCGGCGTCGGCAACCTGGTCTTCACCGGAGACGTCGACGATCCCGACACGCTGCAGACTTTGCACCGTCTCGGCTTCCATCGGCCGAGCGACATTTGCCGCGTCATTCGCGGCTGGCATTTCGGCCGCTACCGCGTCACCCAGTCGGCCGAAGCGCGCGAGCGGCTGACGGAATTGACGCCGGCGCTGCTCAAGGCCTTCGGCCAGACGCGCCGCGCCGACGAGGCGGTGATGCGTTTCGACGAGTTCCTCGCCGGCCTGCCCGCCGGCATCCAGCTCTTCTCGCTGCTCCAATCCAACCCCGCCTTGCTGCAGTTGATGGCGACCATCATGGGCGCCGCTCCCAGGCTCTCCGCCATCATCACGCGCCGGCCGCATGTCTTCGACGGCCTGCTCGATCCGGCGCTGCTCAGTGAATTGCCCGACCGCGCCTACCTGTCGGCGCGGCTCGCCGCCTTCATCGAAGGCGACCGCGCCTATGAGGACGTGCTCGACCGCTTGCGCATCTTTGCCTCGGAGCAGAAATTCCTGATCGGTGTGCGGCTGCTCGCCGGCTCGATCGATCCGACCCGTGCCGGCCGCGCCTTTTCCGATCTCGCCGATCTCACAATCGAGGCGGCGTTGCAGGCGGTCAGCGCCGAGTTCGCAATGCGCCACGGCCGGATCGCAGGGGGGAGGGTGGCGTTGCTCGGCATGGGCAAGCTCGGCAGCCGCGAACTCACCGCCGGCT
>NZ_RZSG01000306.1:0-6661 GCF_003997725.1 Mesorhizobium sp. M4A.F.Ca.ET.050.02.1.1 | reverse complement strand
GGGAGCGGATGGCGCCGCGGGTGCCATCGCGTCGGTGGCTGGCGCCGGCGCGGCTGGCAGCCGCCCCTCGGTGCCCTGATCGGCCGCTTTGGTTTCCGCCGGTTTGGTCTCGCCCGGCGCCAGCGCCGCGATCTCGGCCGGCGGCGTGCGATTGAGATAGGGATCGAGCGCGCCCGACACATAGGCAGTTCCCACCGCAGCGATGGCGCCGCCCGCGGTAAACAACAACGCCTTCAATGGATTAATTGCCATTTTTGACTGCCCCTTAGCCACCTAACGCCGGTCTAGCGTGTTTTAGCGAGTCCCACAAGAAAAAGGGCCGGCCAAGAAAAAGCCTGTCCCGGGCTTGACCATGTCTGCCGTCCCTATCACCAATCATCGGCATGAACACGATTCGATCCGTCTGCGTCTATTGCGGTTCGTCTCCAGGCCGCGATGAAACCTACGTCAAGGCCGGCCACCTGCTCGGCCGCTCGCTCGCAAAGTCGGGCCTGAGGCTGATCTACGGCGGCGGCACCAAGGGCATAATGGGCGCCGTCGCCGAGGGCGCGCTCAAGGCCGGCGGCAAGGTGACGGGCATCATTCCCCGCTTCCTCATCAACAGGGAAGCAACCGAGACCGCGCTCGACCGGCTCGACGAGCTCGTGATCACCGACAATATGCACGAGCGCAAGCACAGGATGTTCGAAAAATCCGACGCCTTTGTGGCGCTTCCGGGCGGTATCGGCACGGTCGAAGAGATCGTCGAGATCATGACCTGGGGCCAGCTCGGCCATCATCGCAAGCCGATCGTCTTTGCCAACATCAAGGGGTTCTGGGATCCGATGCTGGCGCTGCTCGACCATATGGGCGGTGAGGGCTTCATCCACACCGCGCACCGGGTGAAACCGCTGGTGGTCGCGGACCCCGAAGCGATTGTCGCCGCCATCATGGTGGCCGGCTCGTCCGTCGACGCGCCGACGGAAGGCGTGCAGTCGGTGATAGACAAGATGTAAGGCAGTAGGGAATAGGCAGTTGGCAATAGGGAAAGACAGCCCCTACTGCCTACTGCCTACGTAAGCGCTGCCTCAAACCGGCAGCGCTTACGAGCCGCCGCCACCGAAAATGCGACGAAAAAGGCCGCCTCGCCCCACGCCGCCATAGCGCTGGGGAAGAGGGCGTGCGAGCAGGAACTGCTCATGGCCCTCGACAGTCTCGGTGCCGCAATAGCTACACTGCAAAGACCGGGCCAGGGGAACGATCTCCCTTAGCACGGCCAGGAACCCTTCTCCATCGATCGGCACGCTCTTCATCATCCGGAGTTCGCGGGAGAATGTCTCCAGTCCTAGAAAGCGATAGCCGCGCTTCTCCAATTCGGCGCGCAGCCTGGCGAGAGAGGGCTCGGCGCCCCAGAACTCGAAGCGCGTCGGCCGGATGCGGGCATCCGAGGCGATTTTCAGACCGAGGTCGCCAATCGCCTCGGCAGGAAGAATGAGCGGCGCCACGGCGGCAAGTGAATGTTCCTCAAGGTTGAGTGGGAAGGCCAAGGCCTCGGCGGCTGTGCGGGCTACCTCCTCGAAACCGGCGATGTCCTCCGTCGTGAAGTAGAAATCGCGGCGCCCCTCGCCATGCTGTTCAGCGATATAGCAGGCTGGGCAGCCTGCGGCCGCCAGATCCTCGCAGAGCCTTTCGAGGAAGGCGTAGTTCCGACTCGATCCCTTGGGCGTCAAGAGAGCGTCGCGCGGCGTCAATTCGTTTGCGCGCGGGGTGAGCTTCAGGAGCAGGATCGGAAGCGACGCTGCAGCACGCAGAAGCGCCATGTTCACCCGCGTGTGAATGAAAAGCTCGCCGCCATCGGGGCGGTAGCGCACCAGGCCACGATGCGGTTCCGCCTCGCGGATGACCTCCTCCGTTTTTTCGTCCGATACCTGTTCGCCGGTGATATCGAATTGAAGCAAAGTCATCGCCTAGCCCTCGCCTCCCGGATCACGTCCCGGTAGGGGGCCATCTTGCCAGTTCACAGCGCCTCAGCCCAGACCTCACGGCCGGGCGTTCTGCATCGCATTTGCGGGACCTTCGGCCGCTATTTCCTCGCCGCCAGCGGCCTGACCGCACGACAGGACGAAGCCGAGCGGCCAGGTGATGAAGATGCCGAGAAGCGGACCCAGGTTGGCTTCGGGCGTGAAGATGACGAGGCCGACGAAGCCGCCAAGAAAGCCGATGATGCCCAGTATCGCGCCCCATTTGAGCATCGGTTCCCCCATCGCCTGCCGATCTACTGCAGCTGATTCCCGTCTCGGAACCAAGCCCTCGAATTGGCGTTGCCTCAGAGAACAGCAACTCAGGAGATCGTCATGCTGCGAGGCGCACTGCTCTGGCTCATCGGGATTCCGCTGCCCATCATTCTCATTCTTTGGCTGCTCGGCTATCTGCACTGACGGCCACGCGGGCACGGATGGTGACTCGCCAATCGTGGCAAGCGGCGGTTGCGTGCGCGGCGTGCAACGTCACGGAACCGTCACATGAAACCGGGGCAGCCCGTGCTAGAAACATCGCCGGCCGCAGTTACGCGGTGCTGAAGTCGAAGACCCGGCGAAGCCTCCATGAATATTGCCCTCGCTTCGGAAGAGAACGCCCTGTCGCCCTATCTGCCCGATGAGCAAGGGCTGTTCTTCCTCTATCATTTCACCGCCGACGGCCTGCGCACGAAGGACGCGGCACAAGCGCACTGGACCTGGCGCAGCTACCAGATCTCCGACATGCGCGCGCGCCAGGCGATCGCCAACGAGCAGGCTTTGCCCGCCCCCGTGCGCGAGGCCTTCCTCATCGCCAGCCATGGCTGCCATATCGACCTTGAGGACGACTGGCTCTATGGCGACCTGCCGGACCTGCGCCATGACTATTCGGCCGAAGCGCGTGGGCTCGGCCATTTCCGCTTCGCGCTCAACGACAGGATGCTCATCGGCGCCCGCAAGCAGCCGCTGCAGTCGGTCGACGCGATCCGCAAGGCGGTCGAGAACGGGACGCGGAAATTCCGCTCGCCGGCGGAACTGATCGAGGCCGTCATGGGCCAGTCGCTGGACGGCATGGCGGCCGAGCTCGGCGGCCTATCCGAGACGCTCGACGGCATCGAGGACCGGATCGTGTGCGACGCATGGCACAGCGAGCGGCAAGCGCTGGTCGACGCGCGCCGGCAGCTCGTGGTGATCCACCGGCAGATGGCGACGCTGACCAGCCTGTTTTGGCATCTCGACCATTCGCACCGCAACGACCTGCCCGATCCGGTCAACGACATGGCGGCGCGGCTCTCGCACCGGGCGCACACGCTCTATCACGACGGCGAGCAGTTGCAGGCGCGCACGCGGCTGCTGCAGGACGAGTTGATGGCCAAGCTGACGATGCAGTCCAATCAGCTGCTCTATATCCTGTCCGTTATGACGGCGGTGCTCTTACCGATGACCATCATCTCGGGCCTGTTCGGAATGAATGTCGGCGGCCTGCCGCTGCTGGACTCGCCGATCGGATTTTGGGTGGTGACGGCGGTGTCGCTGCTCGTCGCTTGCGCCGTCTATCTGTTCGTCAGGCGGCTCGGGCGCGTGTAGGACCGGATCCTTCCGGCCGAGGAGACCATACTCCGGGATTTTGGGTTGTGGTACACAACTCGGAATCGCGGATGCTTCGACCAGCATCCCGTTTCGATGAGGATGCGCATGGGGTTCGCCAGGAAGCTCAGAACATGGCTCGGGCTCCGCCGAGACAAGACCGCGCTGCCGCCATTTGCGTCCGTTGGCCGTTGGACCTATGGCGTCGAGTCAAAAATGATTTACGGCTGTGGAGCGCACTCCTCGCTCAGGATCGGCGCCTTTTGCTCGATCGCCAATGAAGCGCTTTTCATGTGCAGCGCCAATCACCCGACATCATTCGTTTCCACCTATCCGTTCAAGGTTCGTGTGACGAGGGAGGAGCCGGATGGATCGGACCTGCTCACGAATGGCCCCATCGAGATCGGCAATGACGTGTGGGTCGGGCGCCGCGCCATAGTCATGCCTGGTGTCAGGATAGGAGACGGTGCCGTCGTTGGCGCTGGAGCCATCGTCACCAAGGACGTCGCTCCCTACGCGATCGTGGCCGGCAATCCGGCCAGGCTTATCCGCTACAGGTTCGACGCGCACCAAATCGAAAGCCTGCTTGCGATCCGGTGGTGGGATTGGAGCGACGAGAAAATCCGCGCCGAGCAGCCGGCGTTCTTCGGTTCCATCGACGCCTTCATCGCGGCCCACGCAGCGCCTGAAGCGGCTCGCGCGGGTTTGGAGCCTACGCTGGCGCCCGCAGGTCCTCGATGACAGTGCCGGCGGCGGCGACCTCGGCCTCGTGGGCCGGTTCACGCCAGGTCTCGGCGAGGGCCGCCGCGTACCATTCGCGCATAGCAGGCAGGTCGAGCAGCCGCTTGGGATAGGCGGCCGCGGCGCCTTCGAAAACCAGCCCATAGGACTGCGCCCGAAACGCCACCGGGGCAAAGAAGGCATCGGCGGCGGTGAAGCGCTCGCCAGCGAGGAACGGACCGCCGAAGCGGGCCAGGCCATCGTTCCAGAGGTCGCCGAGACGGAAGAGATCGTGCTTCAGGGCGTCGGACATCGCAAACGGCTCGACGCTGAGGCCGCAGCTCATCGGGCAGAGATTGCGCAGCGCGATGAAGCTCGAATGCATTTCGGCGGCCGCCGATCGCACCCAGGCTCGCGCCTTCGCGTCCGCCGGCCATACGCCCTGATGGCGCTCGGCCAGATATTCGACGATGCTGAGCGAATCCCAGACCGCCCAGCCGTCATCGACCAGGCACGGCACGCGGCCGTTCGGCGAGAACACCCGGTAGAGGGTAAAGCTCGATCCGGTCGGGAACGGGGTCAGCCGCTCCTCGAACGGGATGCCGAGCTCTCGCATCAGCACCCAGGGCCGCAGCGACCATGAGGAATAGTTCTTGTTGGCAATGTGCAAGACGTACACCGGGCATACTCCTTGTTTTGACGCAATTCCGGACGGAAAACCGCTGCGCACTTTTCCTGGAATTGCTTATCTTGCCGCGGGGACCGCCTGGCGCCCCTTGAACATCGACCAGCTGTACATTGCCAGCGCCGCCCAGATCAGGGCGAAGGCGATTGCCTGCGTCCTGCCGAACGGCTCGTCGAAGACGAGCACGGCGATCAGGAACACCATGGTCGGCGCGATATACTGCATGATGCCGATGGTGGAGAGGCGCAGCAGCCTGGCGCCGAAGGCAAACAGCAGCAGCGGCACCGCGGTGATCGGGCCGCAACCGATCAGCAGTGCGGTGTCGGAACCAGTGCTGGAGACGAAATGGTCCTGCCCGGTGGCGATCAAGTAGCCGATATAGCAAAGCGCCGGCACCGAGAGCAGCAGCACTTCGAGCAGAAATCCCTGGCTCGGGCCGATCGGCAGCGTCTTGCGGAAGAAGCCGTAGGCGGCGAAGGAAAATGCCAGCGCCAGCGACACCCAGGGCAGCTTGCCGGCCTCGATGGTGAGCACGGTCACCGCGATGGCGGCCAGCGCAACCGCCGCGATCTGCAGCCGGTCGAGCCGCTCGCCGAGCAGCAGCGCACCGACGACGACTACCACCAGCGGATTTATGTAGTAGCCGAGCGCGGTCTCGACGGTGCGGTCGACCGCGATCGCCCAGACATAGATCCCCCAGTTGACCGAGATCAGCGTCGCCGTCAGCGCCGCCATGGCGATGCTCTTGGGCGAGCGGATCGCGGCCTTGAAATCGGCGGTGCGACCGGCCCAGACCAAAACGCATGCGGCGATCGGCACCGACCAGACGATGCGGTGGCAGATCACCTCGATCAACGGCAGATGCGCCACCGCCTTCATGTAGAAGGGCAGCAGCCCCCACAAGAAATAGGCGCCCAGCGCCAGGAAGAAGCCGCGGCGGGCCTTGGCATCTGCGTCAAGCTGAGCTGTCTCGGTGACCATGGCCCAACGCTATGGCCCAGCCGGCCATGCAAGACCATCACAAAATTATGATGGATCAATGGACTTTTGGTGATGGTTCAAGCGGTTGACTTCGCTCCAGGTGCCGAGACTGAGTGCCAACTCAGTGCTGGGCGGGTTTCTCGACAAGCTCGAAGAAAAGCCGGTCGGGTGCCCCCTCATCGTGCCTGAAGCCGGTCAACTCTGCCGCCAGATCGAGAGGAATGTCGAAGACATAGTCGACATCACCTTCCTTGTCCTGCTGTGAAAACGCTCGCTGCCGCAGGGTTTCAAAGGAGGCTGGAAGATCTCCCGTGGTTTGGAGATCGCTGACCTCCTTGTCGCCGCTGTGCCAAACCCTCCAGATATTCTTACCGGCGCTCCAGAGCTCGGCTCGAGAAAACATCGTGTGTTCCTCGATATGCACGACGACCAGTTCCCTGCCCTGCGAGAACGCCGACAGGTAGCTGTCAGGAGGATTGGGAAAGCTGCAGTAGCCAAGGATGATGATCGCCCAGTTCTTGTCGCTGCGATAAGCATTCACCGGCGAATCGAAATCGTCCGATGAACCGCCGACTTCCCTGCCGAACAAGGCCGCGGCTTCCTTGATCCCGTAGCCCCGGAAGCCAAACCAGCTGATCGAAGAGCCCAAGCGCCTACTCCGCCGCCACCAGCCCCGCCATGTCGCGGCTCTTCA
>NZ_RZSG01000305.1:0-6668 GCF_003997725.1 Mesorhizobium sp. M4A.F.Ca.ET.050.02.1.1 | reverse complement strand
TAGGGGAGCCATACCGACAGAGGTCAAACGATCTGAGCCCGTCGTCGATCGCCCGGAGCCCGCTGTAGGCCGCGCGCCGCTTGGCAGCCGCTGGTAGGGCCGAGGTGGCCGGCGGCCCCGCCACCGACGAACGCCCGGGAGGCGGGGCTACTTGTGGGGCCCCAATCAGCCGCGCCCGTCCACAATTTCGTTTACAGTTCAGGATGCCCCTTGGCCGACTGGTCTCGTCGCCAAACCATCCAAATCGCTCTGAACGACCGACCGAGTTCGCCCCCCTTTGCGGTCGTTCAGTTGCGAACGTGGCATGACGCGATCTGGTCCTACGAAGGCCGTTGCGTCTTATGTTCGCCATTTGACAACTAGCCACACCTCAAAAGGCGACGCTAGTCGAGGCGGCCGATCAGTCTTCGAGCCAGGCCTGCGCATGCTCCTTGGTGAAGTACAGATCTATCTCGTAGGGGTCGGCGGCGACTTCGATCCTCACCAGAAGACCCTTTCGAGCGTGCGTGCCGCCCTCGCTATCCGGGAAGTTGCGGATCGTACGCCCAGCGGTTCGAAGCGAAGCCCGAACCATCTCCCGGCTGAGAAGATCGCCGAGCTGAGCATGATGAAAGCGGCAGAGGATAAGGACATTCCGGGCGCCGAATCCGTCGGTATCGTTCTTCGAAACTTTGGCCAGATTGGCCAGCAGCTTCACGTGGTGCGCATGGATTATCGACTTTCGGTAATGTGGCGAATGCACGTACGATTGGGGCGGGGCTGCGTCGAGGACATCGTAAGCGCCGATGCACGCCTGGCAGTGCGCGGCGTAGTGCTCGAACTTGAGGTCGTTGAGTTGTGCGTCTTCCTCGATGCTGTGGCGCAGTGCGTCGGTCGAAGCGGGTGCCTTGCTCTTCTTTTTCTGAGTAGGCTTTGTGTAGGTCCGACCGCTGAGCTTCTCGATCTTGTTCGGCTTGGGCAAGAATGGGTTTACATCGTCGGGAAGGCCGTGCCCCTTCTCTGCGCTACCGCTGGCCTCCTTCTCGGTCGGTGCAGTCTTGCCCTGCTGACTCTGCTTTAGATCATCCTCCTTGATGTCGAGATCTTCGAAGTGCGACTGCGCGAAGCCAGGCGCGGTTATTTCGTGCACGGCCCGGTAGAGGCCATATGTGTACGCGGGCGGGCTGTTCGCATCGAAGATCTCCTTCGCGACTGCCTCGTAGAAGGGCATCGTGAGTCCGCTGTCTGCGGCCACGTAGAACGTCCGCCTCTCCGCGAGATAACCCGCTGTCGCCGGCGCCTGGTAGTGCCGCCGGTTGACGGTGTAGACCGCTTCGAGGCCGTCGGCGGCGCGCACCCCCGCAATTCCGTCCAGAAACCTCCGAAATTGCCGTCCGAGGGCCTCGCTGGGCACGTCGAACCGCGGCAGCATCGATTTGAGGAACCGTCGGACGTCGCTCGACCGCAGAAGTCGAAGCTCTGCGTCCAGCCGCTCGTCGGACCGGGAATGACCCACGATCGAAAGCCCTGTTGGTGCGCCGATCTTGCTCGCGAGCGACTTCACGCCGCGATCGCGGAGCTCTTGGATGGCGGAGCCGTCGACGCCCCGTGCGTCGACGACGGCGAGCTTCATGCGCGGATTGTCCGCGAGCACCGCCGATTGGATGGCACGCATGTCAGGCAGGTAGATTTGCGCCTTCGTTGCGATCGCCTCCCGATGCGAGTGGAGCGAGGGCGAATTCTCAGAACTATAGGCCATCACGCAGGGTGTGCTCGGCTGAAGCGCACTCCACCGCGAGGGGCCGGCACGACGATCGAGCCAATGACGAACAATCTGCGTCCTGTGGCGGCTGAGTACTGCTGGCTGGACGCCGGCCAGCCATTCAAAAAATCCCCTCGAGTACTCCTCCTTCACTCCCTTGAGCACCCCCGATTCCTCTAGCAGCTTGGCCTCTTGGGGGGCTAGTTCGCCGATCGGAATTTTGCGCTTCCATTCGCCCCACATGTCGGTCGAGGCCTCGTAGGCGAGAGACGACGGAGTCAGGAGCTTTCCATCGACCTCGATGATGGCTTCGTCGGACAGTTCGGATAAAGGTCGCTCGGTACTCTTGTAGGCGTCGAGGCGCGCCGCCAGCCTCGAACGCTGCGGGTCGGCGCGAAGCGCCTTGATCAGCGCCTCTGGCAGTGGCGTGGCGTTTGCGCCCAGCGCCAGATGCAAAACTCGGCGTGCGGTCGGCAGAAGATCCTCGGCCGCGAGATGGCACGACCGAACGGCAGCCGTGTCAGCGTGAAGTTGGACGATCGGCCGAATCTCTCCTGACAGACTGACGCTCAGATGGCCATGAGCAAAGTTCTTCGGGCCAATCCCATCCTCGCGCAACCGGACGAGAATCTTCTCGGCGTGGTCAATCTCGGCCGCCGCTGCCTTCGCGTCTGTGGCCGCACGCACTCGGTCCATCGCGGCGTTGTGCCATGAGGCCAATTCCTCAAACCCTGGCGTCGACCTGAGGCGCAGCGCCGCGTTCGACGCGCGCCGCAGTCCGGGAAACGACACGACCTGCTGAGCCGGCATCGGAAGCGTGGTGGAGAGCGCCTCACGCAGATATTGCTGCTTCGGCCAGCAGAAGCTTTCCAGCGGCCGTCCCACGCCCTGTTCGTCCGGCCAAACCGGGTATTCAGCAATCTTACCCAGCGAGCGCGGAGACAGCGAAGAGTGGTTGCGCCGGAGCCACTGGAAGAACGTTGTGCGCGCGATCGCCCCTGCGCGGTTGAAATCAAGCCGCGCGAGGTAATCGTCTAGCTTGAAGCGTAAAATAGTACCCGCACCGTCCCTCAATATCGCGGACTTCGCCAGTCGCGGGTGAAGCAGCCGAGGGTTCTCAACGCCGGGAATTTTCGGTGGCGGAACGGCTGCGCGTTCGATGAAACTCCATGGCTTCGCGCTGCCGTCTGCAGTCGGTAGCCTGCCGGACGCCTTGAGTTCTGAAGTCTCCTTCGCTTCGAGCTTGCCGCTTAGGCGCGACAGCTCGAGAAGATGCAGTGACCGTTCGCATTTCTCGAGCCAGCCGTCCTGCTTCTCGCCGGCTGCGGGCGCCTCGTCGACGAACACGGACCGGGCGGCAGCGACCTCGTCAAAAATCCTGACTTCGTCGATATCGCGCATCGCAAGCACCACCGAGGCAGGCGATTCGGGATGAAGGAGCGCGATTTTTGCTGGAGCGAGCCTCGCGAGCCCCTCATGCAGCATGCCCCCTCCATAGCGCGGCATCGGGAGCTGCGGCGGAAGTCCGGCGGTCGAAGTCTCGTAGCGCTGGTGCCGGCCGGATTGGGCGGCAGTCGACCAGATAGGCAGCGCGCCGGCATCGACCAGCGCTTCGACCATGGCCTTGACGTCCACGGGCCTGGGGCTCTCGACGTTCTCGAGAAGTGCGAGAGCGGCCGGTCCGTGGGTAGGGACGAGATGCCTCAGCATCAGATCGACGAATGCGGCGCGCGCGGCCTTAATCAGGTCGACGTTCCGTCGGTCTTCAGCGAGCGAGTGTCGAGCCTTTCCGGCAACGAACGGTCCAGAGACATCGAAACCCAGCCCGTTTCCGGCCTGATCCTTCGGGAATGCGATCGGGTACCGGTAAGTGCCCGCGCCCCGATATGGCCATCCCGATGTGTCGGTCGGCCAGCATAGTTCGCAAACGATCCGGCTACCGCGTCGATAGAGCCTCGGCACCTTCGCGTCGTCGCTTTCGTCCGCTGTGAAATCGAAGGTGCTGCATGCCAGGCGGGCAACGAGTCTCCCTGCGCGGGCACTCGAGGAGAGGTGGCAGGTTCTCAAGCTGATCCCTGATCTGTCTGGCGCCGTCGATCGGAACGTCAACCTGGCCTGCCGACCTCGTCGGCGCAGCACAAGTTCGTACTGCCAGGGGCGTCCCGGCACCGACGCGCAGAGGAAGCGGTCCGGCGCCATGCTGGCGGCGTCCTCGAACAGCTTGTCGAGCGTCGTCGCGGACGGGGCGGTCAGCGGGTTGCCGATTACCATCTTGGCCGGCCGCGTCCGGTACGGGATAGTGACCCTAACGCCCGTCTCGGGCGCCTGGAGATCAGGTTCCTTCGGCCATGCGGCGGGATAGAATCTCTCCGGCTCCTCAGGTTGGCCTTTGGCCGTGAGGTCGATGCGGTGGCGGTCGGACTGAACCGTTATGTTGTCGCCCAAGAGAAATCCAGTGCGAATGCCGTGGTTCTTCGAGCCAATGCCGTCCATCTTTGCGTCGACTAGGGCGCCGGCGCCGAGTACGAAGCGGAGCCGCTCCCATCCCTTGGGCTCCATTGCCGATCCGTTCCCAAAGCAGATCAGTGCATCGTCGCCGATTTCGATCTCTGTTCGGGTCGCGCCCGCATCGAGTTCGTTCTGGACCAGCTCGATGATGATATCGATGTTGTCGACCTCGGTGAGGAACTCACCCACGACCGCGACGTGGTCGATATGCACTTGCGGCCTTCCGGAGCGTGCGGAGGGGATCCGCCATTCCCCCGGAAGAGCGGCGGGCACTCCGTTCCGACTAGCTGAACGCGAACTACTTGCGGCACCACGAAGCCGGCGTACTCTGTCTTCCATGGTACCTCAGAACGGCAGTCAAGCGTGGATCATATCCCAGAACAAGTTCGTCCGCTAACGGCCAATTGCTGTCACTCCAGAACGCGCGACCGATTGGTCCTCCTACCGCAACGTGGTCGTTCCGGCTCTTGAGCCGAAGGGCAATCCCATTAAACCTTGGCCATCGGCCGCAGCCAGCAGATAGAGTTTTGACCCTAGAACGCCAGCGTGTGAGATCGCAGCCGCCGGGACGGCAGCTCGCCGGCACCCGTCCCGCCGGGATTTGTCGGCAGGTTGGGGCGGGCGGTGAATGTCGAGCCTCACCCGACGACTTTTTAGTTTTCACGGGGCCCAACCGCTCACCCACGGGGCGCGAGGGCAGCTGTGAGACCGGATAGGTTTTGTCAGCAGACAATGTAATCGTGTTGCAGAGCACCTCCGCGAACAGTTGCTCCGGTGTTATGGTGTGCCGCACTCATCAGACGGCAAGGATATGAGGCATGCCCGGAGTAACCCGTCGTACACTTCTTGCGTTCACCGCCGTTGCGTCTGTCGTTGAACCGACGTTTGCTGAAGGTGAATATACTTCACGCGAATTGCAGGTACTGATCGCCACCCATGAGACTGCATATGCCGCGCTCCATACGATTGCACATCGAGCGGGCAGCAGCTTGTACGACCGCAGGAGGGCAGACCGGATCGAAGAGGAAGCATTGCTGGCTGTCTGCTCTTATCCTGCGATCAGCCGAGGCGACCGCCGGGCCAAGGCCGAGTACCTGTTGAGCGCTCAGGCACGGGGCGAGCTCGACCTGGAAGAGCAAATTCAGGCGATCCTGCACTCGATGATGCCGAACTGACGGATTGCTGTGCCCTCCGGAAGCCAAATGGCGAATGGTCGTAAAGCGCGGCGATCGGAAGGCGGAGGGCGGAGGGCGGCACACAACACCCGTATCGCGGCCATGATTAAAAGGAAGGACTAAGGCTAGGCGTCCCTAGGGCGGTTTGCCCTACGCAGGGGCGGGAGCATTGTGGGCCCCATTCCCTGCCGCCACCCATGTTAGGAATTTCCGCCTCATCGACGTGTGCCACGGGTTCGAAATCGCGGTATGAGGATCCGCGGCTTTGTTCACCCTATGTGATTCTGGACGGATCCTTTCCTTTTGCGGTTCACGCAGGGTGAAACTCCTTTAGGCCGAGGCTGTGCCTGTCTATATAGGCGCGACGGGGGCGAATTTTATGCAGATCACCAATTGCGGTCGTGGCGTACATAAGCGGGAAGTAAGAGGACTAGAACGCCTAAAAAAGGAACTTCCGCAAAACTGGTACGCTTTCACGAACCTGGACCTCACTTTGGGTCTGGGGAAATCTCGTGAAATCGATGTCATCATCGTAGCCGATCACCGCATCTTCTTTATCGATATCAAAGACTGGGACGGCCAGATCGAAAACAAGGATGGGCGCTGGTTTCAGAACGGCAAAGACAAAGGGCCTTCCCCAGTCCAAAAGATTGGCGATATCTGTCGTGAAGTCCTGAATCCTCTTGGCAGCGTCTTGAAGGGTAGACCAGAGACGCAAAGGGAGCCAATCCCTCAGATCGTCGGCCTGGTGGTGCTCACCGCCTCAGCGACAAATGCCAATCTGGACGGCCTCGAAAAGACAAAGGTACTATCGGTAGATGACTTCATAGAACTGGTCGCAAATCCCCGAAAACAGAAGGAAGTGTTCGGTGAACCATACACAACCTTCATCAGGAGGCCACTCACTGATAACTTCTGGAAAGACAAGCTCAGCCGTTTTTTCAATGTCGGCCCCAACTCGCCGTTCAAGCCAGGACGGCGCCGTTTTCAACGCTACTTGGCTGAGGATAGTGCCAGCTACGCTCATCCAAGCGATGTCTACCGCGAATACGAGGCGGTGGAAGAAGGAAACAAAAATAATCAAGGAATCTTACGACTATGGGATTTCACCAAATGCGGAGATGGCCGCTTTCAGACCGAAGAAGGCCGCCTGGAAATAGCAGGCAGGGAACATCAGGTTTATCACTGGCTGAGAGATCGCGACCAGGACCTGGAGCGCACGCTCCTCACGCCACGCCTTGATG
>NZ_RZSG01000304.1:0-6669 GCF_003997725.1 Mesorhizobium sp. M4A.F.Ca.ET.050.02.1.1 | reverse complement strand
GCTTCGATGGCGGCGATAATCTCATCAGTGATGCGGGCGTAAACATCAGCTCGGTTCAGGGAAGCCATGGTCATGACCTCCCTGCTGCAGGTGCCGAAGTAGGAAGGACACTTGCGATGAAACCTAATTCGTGAAAGCAGGTCCGGTAATAGTCGATCTGGTGGAAGAAAGCCGGCTGCGGCGGCACCTGTATGGTGTCGCTGCCGGGCATGTAGAAGGCGCGCTCGCCGCCGATGCGAAAATCAGCGCCGGTTGCATGAATGAGCGCCTCGGCCTGCGGGACCATCTCGCGCTCAGGCAGAGGCTCGCCGGCGGCGTAAAGATGTTCGGGCAGATTATCGCACTGCGCGACATCGAAGACGGTGAAGCGCTTCAGGAAGGGCACCGCCTGCGGTTCGTCGCCATCGGTGTCGGCGCGTTGCTTTTCGTTCTTGGGAACAAAGCGGTCAGCGTGAACGATGGTGGTGCCGTGCTCGCCCTTCCTGACATTGCCGCCAAGCGAAAGCGCCTGCCGGAAGGTGAGCCAGTTCTGGCTGGGGAAACCGCGCTCGATGACCGCGCCCCACAGGATCAGGATATTGATGCCGGAATATCGGCGCTGGGTGGCCGCATTCCGCGGCAGGCCGAGGCCTGTCCTTGCCCTGCCCCACGGCTTGACCCATGGCACGGTGCCGCGCTCCAGTTCGGCAATGATGCGGTCGGTGATTTCCTGATAAAGGCTGGCGCCGGTGCGCCCGCCACTGTCTGCGCCAGCCTGTCGGCTGCCGCAACGTTTGTTGTTTGCACGCATCGTGATGTCCTCCGCTCTACAATCGCGCGCCCTCCCCGGAAGCGGGGTGGGCGGCAAAAGCGACCGGAAAGGCCCGCCGTCGGAGGCGGACTGCATCAGCAGGACCGGAACGGAGTGGAGGACCCGAAAGCGACAAGCGAAGGGTTGCGGGACGCCGCGGCGGGCCTAGAAGGGAGTGCTGCCCACCCTGCGCCAGGGGGAAGGCCACAATAGAAAGACGCCGGCCGACAGGCCGGCGACCGTCAGCAGCCGAAGGCTGCCCCGCGCCAGGGGGCGATGCCGCAGGGCCAAGACCGCCTGAGCTTGCCGAAGAAAAGCGGGCTCGGTTCACGAGCACCCGGCCAGCGACTTCAGGCGCGGGCGCTCAGGATTGTTGTTGGCGCCCACGGCAGCTGGATGACCGCAACAAGATTACGAGGAGCGACAGCAAAGCCAGCTGCCACAAACGGCACGCTCCGGCAACAACAGCGTGGCCGGTCTACAGATGCTGCCCCGCACGAGAGCCAGCACGCTTTGAGCGCGCATCGGCGATGCAAGCGTTGCAAGCTGGCCATGTCCACAAGGTCGGCGACCACTATATCGCCGACCACCAACGCGGGCGTACCGTCTAAGTGCAGACCTTTCGCGAGTGCGCGGACCGCGCATTTCATCTGCGATGGCCGGATCTTGCATTCCCGCTTGAGCTGCTCAACGTCAAGGCCTACACGCGCTGCGATCTTGAGAGTGACCCTTCAACTGGGGGAAATCATAAGGGCGCGGTGGAATTCGTCGAACTTTCCCTGTTTTCTCGAGGCGAGTGCGGCGAAGGCTGGGAATTGGGAATCCGGTCCCAGGACCGGGAACTGTTTGATCACAAGCTTCAGATTGGGTTCATGCTTGAAGGCTTTTTGGTAGTTGATATCAGCCAGTCTGCAATGCGGACAGTTGTGGTAGTCATTGAATATGACCAGAACGGCATCGCCTTGCGGGTTGCCGGCGATTGGCGAAGGAGATCGTTGTCGAATGCGCCGCTCCACTTTTGCCTGTCGGTCGACCACGCCTGCCGGTGCAGGTTCGCGCTATATTGGCTCGCCAGCAAGGCGAGGAGTAAAAGAAGAGCTGCGACAGTGATGGCAGTCGGCTTAGACATGAGTCTCCAATCCATGGACGGCGTGGCAGCAACGGCCGCCTTTTTGGTGTAAAATGGGTCAGTTTTGATCGTGCCCCGCAGTTGCTACAGGCGCACAGGTGCCGGTGCGATCTGGCGGTTTCTCAAATACGGCTTTGCGCCATCGGGTCCACCCCAATAGCTGAGCGTCGTTCGCACGGGGAATTGTGTTCACCACGCCGGGCGACTTGACCGTCCACCGCCGGAGCGCTGAACGGTCCGCTAGTGAGGCGCTCCCCGAATCGTCGTTTATCCCGCTCGCCCCGGACCGGGTGACAGCCAGCGTTGCCGCTACGCTGCGGAGAAAAACCGTCAGCGCGTGGCATTCGGACATAAGCTGATCGACGCCAAGAATAAGCCCCACGGAGGTGACCGGTGCGGCCGGAACAAGAAAGAGCGTTGCAGCCATTGTGACGAGGCCTGCACCGGTAATGCGGGTTGTTCCGTTCGAAGGGAACAATGCGACAAACAGCATGAGGATCCGGCAGCCGATCGGGAGATCAGTTTTCGTCGCTTGGGCGATGAAAAGGGCGGCGAGCATCATATTCGTGCCGTCCAGATTGAATGGAATGAGACCCACGACCGAATGCGTGGCGCCGGCCCTTTCCATCTTCTCCATGAGCGAGGCCAGCGCGGCCTCTGAGGAGGACATTGCGAGCAGCAGCTCGTCCTTGATGTATCGGACGAGAGAGAAGAGCGAGCGGCCGTTGTAGCGGCAGACCGCGCCGAACAGGACCGAGAGGAACAAGACTTGCAGGATGTCGCCTTCCGCGAAGGCATTGGCAATCGTTGACGGGATGATGTTCATCAGGAAGCTGGTCACGGACTGCTCGTGAGCCGTGGCCACATAGCCCTTAACGGCTTGGACATCGAGCGAGGCCGGATCGATGTTGAGGCCGGCGCCAGGCTGAACGATATTCGCGACAATCAGCCCGACAACAAAAGCGAGCGTCGAAAAGGTGAGAAAATAGACCATCGCCTTGGCGGCAACTCGGCCGACCTTCTGCAGATCGCTCATGCCGGCAATGCCGGTCGCCATTGTCAGGAAGATGACAGGTACGGTGATTATCTTGACGACATCGACGAAGGCATCGCCGAGCGGCTTCAGGCTGTGGCCGGTCTCCAAATGGAAATAGCCGATTGCGGCACCCAGGATTATGGCGGCAAGTACCTGCACGTAGGTCCGGGCAAAATGGCGCTTGCGGGGCGCTGCGATCGCGCGGGGAACTCTTGGAACCAACACCGTCTCTCTCCTTGACCGGATCGGGGTGGGGCTCCTCCCTCTCCCATGCAGTGCTCCGGTCGAACGCTGCGCCCACTTCGGCGCAAACGATGTGCCAAATAGCAAAGAGGGGAAAACGCGCAGGACCTCACGCAATGCTTGCGATTCGCTCTCCCACACTCGTGCAGTGGTTGCCTGTCGCAACTATGGAAGGGTCGATTCTTGGGAACTCCAAAGGCCGCTCTTTGCGTCGAGCAGCTTGGCTGCCTGGAAGGTTCCCTCTTTGCCTTGCGGTCTGCGAGCTGAGTCCAGATCGTCATCATTTGGCTGCGCGCCGCACGGGGCTCGAAAGATTCAATCGAGGACGGGTCCTCTTGGAAAACGGGGGCAGCGTTGGTCAAGCCCTTCCACCCTGCTGTCCCAATGGTGTTCAGAAGCTCAGTTCACGATCAAGCGATGGATCAGCGTCATCTGGCGTTTGCGCCATCGCGGCGGCGTTGCAACGGGTCTGCCAAAGATGAGAAGGCCGCGAGGCAGGGTCCGAGACCTAGACTCCAACCTCATAGCGCGCTCGGCTCGCGTTCGGAAGGTTCGAACCGCAGCACGATCAGGTGGCGACACCGTTGGTCGGAACCGGAACCCGACGAATGATCGTTCGTGACCGACATCTGTGAACAAGCAGTATGTGTCATTGCAATCACCACCCGTTGCGCGGAAATGCCCATATGGCCGTGAATGAACTGGATTTGGTGATTTTCCAGATGGCGGTGGAAAGCGTCCGCTTGCTCTCTTCAAGCTTTGATGAGAAGGCGGCTGAGATAGCCACGAGGAGCCGTGGTAGCCTTCTTTTTGACGTGCGGGTGGACGGTGACCTGGAGGTCCAGCGAGTCGCAGCCATTGGATATCCAGGCGACAAGATCGGTGTGGTGGCATTGGACCGAGAGGGCCTTGTTAGCTGTTGTTGCCTAGTCAATGGCACCTTCTCACCTTTCATTGCACCGTTGGAGAACTGGACCAGCATGCCCCTTTCGATGCAGGCCCAGATCGATGTCACAGGCTATGCGAGGCTCCTTCTGGCCGCCTTGCGAAATGCTGGACATATGCTGGACAGGTAGCATCGCGATGATGTCTGTGATGAGATGGTGCAAACGGCTGGATGAGGCGATCGCTTGCTGGCAGCTTTGGCAACAAAGCGATCGGTGAGTTCGCAATGCTGGAACACGTCCTTTAGACTCTGCAGTTAAGTTAGCGGACTACCATCTGACGAATGCCCTCTGACAGTCTGCATGGCGCGGCATGCCCTCTTAGGAATGCAGCCGTGGTTCTACACCATCGGCTGTTTTTGTGTCGAAGGCGACGGGCACGCCATGAACGAAGGAAGCGGCCGCCAACAGTTCCTCCAACTCGCGGTCGGTGGCCTTGCATGCCGGCATTAGTGTTCGGATGGCGCGGATCGCCTGCGCCATGGAGAGAAAGCGGACCCTTCCCCTGGAAAGGACATAGGCTTCTGCGGCTTTTTCGACGGTGACGGTGTGAAACGAATTGGTCATGACGAATTCCTCCCTGAACCCTGACCAACCCGACTTATGGCACGAATTCGACCGCCTTCAAGCCTATGTCCGATTGCGGACAATAGCTGCGATTCGTTCAAAACCGCTGATGCTTTTGGGCGACCTGGTGAGGGGCAAGGAGACGTCGGCTGAACCCGTTTCAACCGACATGCTTCAGGCAGCGGCCAGGCCGAAATAACGCTGCTCCTCCTTGTCATAAGCGCCATGTGTGAGCTTTATCAATCCGGCACGGTCGATGATCGTGATCTCGCCGCGCTTGGCGTGCACCAGTCCTCGATACTCAAGCATTTGCAGGGCCGTGGTGACCCCGGGCGGTGGGCGCGAGCATGGTCGCCAGAAATTCATGCGTCGGGAGGATCTTATCTCCTTCCGCACGGTCGTGGACCATCAGCTGCCAGCGGGCCAGCCGTTCTTCGATCTTGGAGTGGCCATTGACCAGTGCCGTCCGGCATGATTGGACGAGGAACGCGTGGGCATAATCCAGCACTGAGGTGCGAAGCGACGGGCTAATCGCAGGGCGAAGGTTTTCAACCGGCAGGCGCCAGGTAGTGCTTTCCTTTCCGAGAATGACGGCAATTCCTTTCATCCCGTCATAGCCGACAATGCCGACTTCACCTTGCCGCCCGCCGGTCATGGTGGCGACCACCGACGCGATGCCCCTCTCGGGAAAATATACGTTCTTGATCGGCTGATGCGCGACCTCCAACTGGTCCTTGATGCCCGGTTCGACGTGATGCAGCGATGGTCGCAAAAGCGCGAAGTCCTGCGGGGTGAGGGCTTCAGCACCTGGTCGCGAAAGAGGGATCGGGCAAGGCTCTCTTCCAACGGGGCAAGAGCGCGTACGTCTTACTGTCGGCTGCACCGAAGTAAATGCCGGCCGATGCCAAAGCATAGGCTTCGAAACGCGCGATTGCAAAGCCCTGTCGGGGCAGTGCAGTCATGCTAGAAGTCGCGCCGCCTACGATAGGCAGCGGATGACATGATTCCCTTCTGCGGCGGCCACCAAGAACGGCTCGGGCACGCTTTAATCGTTCATACACAAGCTCGCAGGAATGTAAGCAGCGGAACAATCGGGTGATTCGTACCGCCCTGCCCTTTCAGAGATCAAGTCATTGGACGTCAATTCGGCTGGAACGCCTCGTCGAACGGCCCAGGAAAATGCAGCCGGATGAGCAATGGTGGTTCACCTTATGTGCGGTCCCGGATATGCGGTCCGGCGGCTCATCTCCCAATAGCTTGTCGATGGGGAAGTGGAACTCGTCATGTCGCCGCGAACCGTCACCGCGCTAGCGGGGCTCTTTTGAAGACGCCGGTGTTTTTCTTTGTGGAACTGAATCTGTGAGGTGATTGATGCATGAATCAAACATTTGCGTATTTCCGCTGCATCGGCGACGTATATTGGTCGAAAGTATCGCCCAGGCCCTCGAGACCAAGAACGGCGAGGCGGCGAGTGCGTTCTGGCGCTGTGCTGCCAAGAAAATGCTCATTCAATTGTCCGATGTAGGAATTGCGCCAGAGCTCGCTGCGCAGGAGGTTGGAAGCCTTCTTCATGCGGTCTTGGACGACATGGCCAACCGAACGGTAATGCACAAAGCATAGGCTCGGGCGCTGTTGGACCGCGCGTCAGCTCGGGTCCTTATCAGGGGACTGCTCCGACTGGCCGACGGTCCGGCCAAACCGGCATACCGGCAAAGGTTTGAGGTTGCGATCGCTCACGGCGGCCGGTCCAATATTCTAAGACGACCTCAGAAGCCACGTTGGCTTCTTTGGACGAAGCGGAGGGGCGCCATTTTGGCGTGCTCACGCTGGACTGCGGGTTGCGCCTACGGAAATCCAAAGTCCGGCCGCGCGAGCCAATCGACCGGAACAGTCGAAAGCTCGTGGGGGCGGGTCCGCTCACCCTCACGGCGGCGGTGGCGGCCGTGAGCAGACTTAACTC
>NZ_RZSG01000303.1:0-6675 GCF_003997725.1 Mesorhizobium sp. M4A.F.Ca.ET.050.02.1.1 | reverse complement strand
GATTTCCATGTCGCCAGCAAGGCGGTCATCGCTGGCGTCGCGCCGAAGGCGCTGCCGGGCAAGCTTCTGCCCGACGGTTCGGGCGATGCCGGCTTCGACGCGACGATGAAGAAATTCCGTTACGCGCCAGGCACGATGATGATCCACCTGGCGCTGGACGACCTGCCCGACTGGAGCGCCGGGGCCGAGCTGCGTCAGTTCGCCTATGTGCATCTGTCGCCGTCGCTCGACGCCATGTCGCGCACCTACCAGCAGGCGACAGCGGGCATTTTGCCGGACCCGCCGGTGCTGGTCATCGGCCAGCCGACGGCCGTCGATCCCTCCCGCGCGCCCGCAGGCAAGCATGTGCTGTGGGTGCAGGTGCGCATGCTGCCGGCCGAAGTCCTCGGCGACGCGGCCGGCAGGATCGAGCCTGGTCCGTGGGACGCGATCAAGGACGCCTATGCCGAGCGCGTGCTCGAGATCATCGAGAGTTACGCGCCGGGCCTGCGCCAAAAAATCCTCGGCCGCGCCGTCTTCTCGCCGCTCGATCTCGAGCGCGAGAATCCGAACCTCGTCGGCGGCGACCAGGTCTGCGGCAGCCATCATCTGGCGCAGAATTTTCTCTTCCGCCCGGCCCGTGGCTACGCCGGCTGGAACACGCCGGTCTCAAACTTCTACCTCACCGGCGCCGCGACATGGCCCGGCGCCGGCACCGGCGCCGCCTCGGGCTTCATGCTCGCTGAACAGCTAGGCGGGAGGTAGGTGCGACGATCTTTCCGGGATGCAGGGGGCAAGGCGCGGTTGCCCAAGGAGCCTGAACCCAACGACGATGACACTGCCGCGCGAAGAAATACAACCAAGGGGAACGACCATGACCATCAGCAGACGTGACTTGCTCGGATACGGCGCGGCGGCGATCGGCGCGACCGCTCTCGGCCTGCCAAAGGCAGCCAGGGCGGCTGGAGAGCTGACCATCGCCTACAACGTCAATTTGCCGTCCTGGGACCCGACGACCGGGCCCTCGGCGGTCAATCCGACCATCCAGGGTCTCTACCAGTCGGTGTTCGACCAGTTCATCCCGCAGAAGCCGGACCTGTCCTTCACGCCCGGCCTGCTCACCGAATGGGGCTGGAACGAGGACCGCACCAAGGTGGCGATGACGGTGCGCGAGGGCGTGAAGTGGCATGACGGCTCGCCATTCACGCCTGAGGACGTGGTCTGGTCGCTGCAGCGGGCCGGCGACGAGAAGACCGGCAACCCGATCCAGTTCGTCTGGAAGAACGTCAACAATTTCAAGATCGACGGCAACAAGATCACCGGCGATGTGGTGCAGTTCGACCCGGTCTATTTCAAATGGATGTCATTCCTGACCGGCTACATCATGCCGAAGGCCTATTACGAGAAGGTCGGCGCCGAGGGCTTCGAGAAGTCGCCGATCGGCACCGGCCCCTACATGGTCGACAAGTTCGAGCGCAACGCCTTCCTGCGGCTGAAGGCCAATCCGAACTACTGGGGCAGCAAGCCGGCCTTCGAGAACGTGACGATCAAGTTCGTCACCGACGCCGCGAGCCGCGTCGCCGAGATCGAATCCGGCTCCTCGCAGGTGACGCTTGAAATCCCCTATGAGGAGTATGACCGGCTGATCGCCAAAGACGGGCTCGCCGGCTCAATCAAGAACGTCTCCGACATCGGCATGATCTTCTTCAACGACATCGAGGCGATGCTGGACAAAAATGTCCGCCAGGCAGCCGTCATGGCGGTGGACAAGGAGCTTCTGGTCAAGCGGCTGCTGCGCGGCTACGGCCAGCCGATCGCCACGCTGGAGACGCCGGAATACGCGGCCTTCGATGCCTCGATCAAGGTCGAGCACAATCCGGAAAAGGCCAAGCAACTGCTCGCTGCTTCCGGCTATTCGCCGGAAAAGCCGGTCAAGTTCACGATCCAGACGACCAAGGGCTTCAAGCCCAAGGACTATGAGATGATCCAGGCCATCGTCGGCATGTGGCGCAAGGTCGGCATCGAGGCGACGATCGAGGTCTATGAAATCGCCAAGCACTATGAGCTGCGCGCCGCCGACAAGCTGGCGCCGGCGGCCTTCTACAATTGGGGCAACGCCATCGGTGATCCGACGACGTCGACCGGCTTTGCCATGTACGGCCCGAGCCCGCATTCGGTGTGGGACAGTCAGGACCTGATCGACATGATCAACCCGCTATGGGGCGAGAAGGACGAGGCAAAGCGCATCGCCGGCTGGAAGGCGGTCGACAAATACGTCGCCGAACAGGCCTATGTACTGCCGCTGATGCAGTATGCGCAGCCGATCGTGCACGCCAAGGGCGTCAATGTGGTGCAGCATGTGTCGGGTGCCTTGCTGCCGGCGCTGATGACCCCGGCCTGATCATCGGCCTTGGATTGCCGCGCGCCGTCGCGAAGACGGCGCGCATTTTTTCATCCGGGCATACAGGCCGATGCTACTGCAAAGATTCCTCGTTCGCCTGCTGACGATGCTGGTCACGCTGTTCGGCGTCGCCGTCGTCGTCTTCGTCGTCATCCGGCTCGCGCCCGGCGACCCGATCGCGATGATGCTGCCGCCCGGCGCCAGCGACGAGGACATCGCGCGGCTGCGGGCGCTCTACGGGCTCGACAAGACCATCGTGCAGCAGTTCTTCATCTGGCTCGGCGGCGTCCTGCGCGGCGATTTCGGCACCTCGATATCGCTGCGGCAGGATGTGCTGGGGCTGGTCTTAGACCGGCTGCCGGCGACGCTGGAGCTTGCGACCGTGGCGCTTCTGATGGCGGTGGCCATCGGCGGCACGGCGGCGATCCTCGGGGCGCGCGAGCGCGGCACGGCATTCGAGGCCGGCATCGACATCGCCAGCGGCACCGCGCTCTCCATCCCCGATTTCCTGTGGGGGCTGGTGCTGATCCTGCTGTTCGGCGTGCTTGTCCCGGTGTTCGACATTTCCGGCCGGGTGTCGCCGCAACTCGACCTGCCCTTCGTCACCCAGTTCTATCTCATCGAGAGCTTGCTTCGACTCCGCTTCGATCTCACCTGGGACCTGCTCAAGCACATGCTGATGCCGGCCGTGGCGCTGGCGCTGCCGCTGGCCGCGATCATCGCGCAATTGCTGAAACAGTCGCTGAAGGAGGTGCTCGACCTCGACTATGTCGTGCTGGCGCGCGTGAAGGGCTTTTCGGAGACGCAGGTCATCCTGCGCGAAGCGCTGAAAAACGCTGCGCTGCCGACGCTGACGCTGGTCGGCGTGCAGTTCACCTTCCTCATCGGCGGCACGGTCATCGTCGAGCGGCTGTTCTCCTACGAGGGCCTCGGCAACATGGCGATCGACGCCGTCATCAACCGCGACCTGCCGCTGATCCAGGGCATCGTGCTGGTCTTTGCGCTGCTCTTCGTGCTGATCAACCTCGCCGTCGACATGATGTACGCGCTGCTTAATCCGAGGCTGCGCCATGGATGAGGCACGCATCTCCCGAAGCGGTTTGAGCCCGAAGCTTTGGCTGGCCGGCGGCTGGCTTTTACTGGCGTTGCTGGCGGCCATCTTCGCGCCGCTGATTGCGCCGCAGGACCCGCTGGCGCAGGACCTGATGCTGGAGCGGCTGCCGCCCTTCTGGCTGGATGGCGCCGAACCCGGCTATTGGCTGGGCACCGACAGCCTTGGCCGCGATCTGCTCTCACGATTGATCTTCGGCGGCCGCATCGCCTTCATCGTCGCCTTCGCCGCCGCTTCGGCCGCCTGCCTGGTCGGCTCGGCACTGGGGCTGATCGCCGGCTATTTCGGCGGCTGGGCCGACCGCATCATCTCGCGCGTCGTCGACATCTGGATGGCCTTCCCGCCCGTGCTGTTCGCCATCCTTCTGGTGGCGGTGCTGGGCACCGGCCTCAGCTCCGTCATCATCGCCATCGCGGTCATCGACTGGGCGCGCTTCTGCCGGGTGATCCGTGCCGAAGCTATGAGCCAGGCGCGCATGGACTACGTCGAAAGCGCGCGCATCGCCGGCTATGGCCGCATTGGCATCATGCTGCGCGAGGTGCTGCCCAATGTGCTGCCGTCGATCGTCGCGCTGCTGTCGCTGGAGATGGGCATCGCCGTCATCGTCGAGGCGATCCTGTCCTTCGTCAATTTGTCGATATCGACCGACGATCCGACCTGGGGCGGCATCATCGCCGAGGGCCGGCTGTCGATCCACCAGGCCTGGTGGGTGCTGGTGTTCCCGCTGGTCACGCTGATCCTGACCGTGCTGTCCTTCAGCCAGTTCGGCGAGGCGCTGAAGGCGCGTTTCGATCCGGTGCTGCGATGAGCGCGGCCGTGAAACCCTGCCTCGAAATCCGCTCGCTCAGCGCCGTGCTGCCCAACGGCCAGCGCGTGCTGCGCTCGGTGTCGCTGTCCGTCCAGCCGGGCGAAGTGCGCGCGCTGGTCGGCGAGAGCGGCGCCGGCAAGACGATGATCGGCAAGGCGGTGCTTGGCGTCCTGCCATCCAGCGTGCGCGTGATTGAAGGCGAGATGCGGCTGGAGGGGGAGGACCTTGGTGTCCTGCAGCTCAGGGCGCGCCGCAATTTGATCGGCGCCCGGACGGCGTTGATCCCGCAGGATCCACTCACCGCACTCAACCCGTCGCGCCGCATAGGCCCGCAGACGACCGACCGGCTGGTGCGCATCCTGGGCTGGAGCGGCGAGCGGGCCGACCAACGCATCCGCCAGTTGCTCGACGAGGTGCATATCCGCGACCCCGAGCGCGTGCTGAGAAGCTATCCGCACGAACTCTCCGGCGGCATGCGCCAGCGCGTGCTGATCGCCGCCGCCTTCGCCGCCGAGCCGAGGCTGATCGTCGCCGACGAGCCGACGACGGCGCTCGACGTGACGGTGCAGAAGCAGATCCTGCGGCTGATCGCGCAACTGCAGCGCGACCACGGCACGGCGATCCTGTTCGTCACCCACGATCTTGGCGTCGTCGCCAAAATCAGCCAGAAAGTCTCGGTGCTTTATGCCGGCAAGGTGGTCGAGGAAGCCGAGACCGCCGAGCTCTTCGCAGCACCCCGGCATCCGTACACGCGGGCGCTGATCGCGGCGACGCCGCGCTACACCGATCCCTTCGCATCACTGAAGCCGGTGGACGAAACCGTGCTTGCGGGACTTGCCGCCGAGATCGCGGATGCCGACAAAGCCTGGAGGCCGGGCCATGGCTGAGCCGCTGTTTTCGGTGCGCGGGCTGAAGGTGGCGCTGCCCGACATGACGCGCAAGCCACTGGTCGGCCGCGCGCCGCTGGCCGAGATCCTGAAAGGGCTCGATTTCGATCTGCCGAAGGGATCGGTGACCGGTATCGTCGGCGAGTCCGGTTCGGGCAAGTCGACGCTCGGCCGTGCACTGGTGCGGCTGCTGGAGCCCAGCGCCGGCTCGATCAGCTTCGAAGGCCGTGACATCAGCCACCTCTCGGAAGCCGGGCTTCGGCCGCTGCGCCGCGACCTGCAGATGATCTTCCAGGACCCGATGTCATCGCTCAACCCACGGCATACGGTCTTCAACATCATCGCCGCGCCGCTGAGGCAGAACGGCCTCGGCGACAGGTTGAAGGAGCGCGTGGCGGAAGCCTTGCAGCGCGTCGGCCTGCCGCAAAGCTTTGCCAGCCGCTACCGCCATCAATTGTCAGGCGGCCAGCGCCAGCGCGTCGGCATTGCGCGAGCACTGGCACTGTCGCCGAAATTCGTGCTGGCCGACGAGATCGTCTCCGGCCTCGACGTGTCGACGCAGGCGCAGATCCTGACCCTGCTCGAAAGGCTCGCGGCCGAAATGGGGCTGACTGTGGCCTTCATCAGCCATGATTTGTCGGTGATAAGGCGGCTCTGCCAGCAGGTCATCGTCATGCGCGAAGGCAGGATCGTCGAGGCCAGCGCTACCGATGCGCTGTTCGAAAATCCGAAGGAGGCCTACACGCGCGACCTGCTCGCCGCCATTCCGCTACCCGAGATCGACGCGGACTGGCTGCGGCTGCCAGCGAGGGCGCCGGCTTGAGGGAACTCAGCTATCGGTAACCCGAAGCTCGGCGGTGCGCAGCAACTCCGACCGCCAATCGAGGATTTATTCAATCATGAAACTTCAAGCTTGAAATAAATTCGCTCCCGCGCGATACTGTTGGTGGGACCGCCGTGGCACATGGCGGCCCGGAAGCGAAGAGGAGATCGCAGGCATGAAGGTTGCGGTTCTCGGCGGCGGACCGGCCGGGCTCTACTTTGCCATCTCGATGAAGCTGCGCGACGCCGCGCATGAGGTGACGGTATTCGAGCGCAACCGCGCCGACGACACGTTCGGCTGGGGCGTGGTGCTGTCGGCCGAGACGCTCGATAACCTCAGCCGCAACGATCCGGTCAGCGCGGTCTGGATCAAGAAGCATTTCGCCTATTGGGACGATATCGCCGTCATCCATGACGGCGTGCGCACCGTCTCCTCCGGCCACGGCTTCTGCGGCATCGGCCGCAAGCGGCTCCTGATACTTTTGCAGCGGCGCGCACATGAGCTCGGCATCAAACTGGAGTTCGAAACCGAGATAGCCGATCCGAGGCCGTTCATGGAAACGCACGAACTGGTGGTCGCTGCGGACGGGTTGAACTCCAGGTCTCGCGCGGCCTTCGCCGAAATCTTCAAGCCCGATATCGACACCCGCAAATGCAAGTTCGTCTG
>NZ_RZSG01000302.1:0-6684 GCF_003997725.1 Mesorhizobium sp. M4A.F.Ca.ET.050.02.1.1 | reverse complement strand
ACGGCAATGCCGATCCGGTCATCACCAGGCCGGCGCTCGCCGTCTATCTGTCCGACGCGCGCGGCGGCCTCGCCCATACCGGCTTCGACCGCACGATCGAGGAGCTCGCCAAGGCGGCAAAACTCTTTGGCGTCGCCATCTTTTCGCAGAGGAACGCCTATACATGCGGCGCGCTCGGCTATTTCACCGGGCGGCTGGCAGCGCAGGGGCTGGTGTCCTTCGCCGCCACCAACGGGCCGGCGGTGCTGGCCGGCTCCGGCTCGGTGAAGCCGGTCTACTGCACCAATCCGATGTCGTTCGCCGCGCCCGCCGCCGACGGATCGCCGCTGGTCATCGACCAGTCGTCAAGCGCCACCGCCTTCGTCAACATCCGCAAGGCGGCCGAGGACGGCAGGAAAATCCCCGAGGGCTGGGCGCTGGACGCCAGCGGCAATCCGACCACCGACCCGGCGGCTGCCATGAAAGGCGCCATGCTCGCCTTTGGCGGCCAGCGCGGCGCCAACATCGCGCTGATGGTCGAGGTGCTGGCGGCGGGCCTTTCCGGTGCCAACTGGTCGCTTGACGCGCCCTGGTTCACCGGCGGCCCGGACAGCCCGGGAACCGGGCTTTTCGTGCTCGCCGTCGAGCCCAAGCTGCTCGACCCCGATTTCGAGCAGCGCATGCGTGACCAGCTCGACCGGCTGCGCCGCCGCTATGGCGTGCATGTGCCGGGACGTGCTCGGGCCGAGGCGGCGGAGAAGGCCGTGGCGCGCGGCATCACCGCGCCCAAGGCGGTGATCCAGCGCATCTCCGAATTCGCCGAGCGCTATTCCTCCCGCTGACTTCGCGGCCCGAGCCCCGCGGTCTACCTGAGCCCGGCATTTAGGCGCGGCTTTTCGCACCCGACTGAACCTTTTTGCTCGTCGCGGCGACCCATCTCCAGCATCTCACACCGCGAGCCGCAGGGGTGCTTTGTCGCGGCTTGCGGTTGGCGGCGCCGTGCCGGGCGTTCAGGGCTGGGGCGGGCGTGCTTGTTCACGCCGAACTTGATGCCGTCTCAGGTCAGGCCGTCTCGTCAGACCCTGTTTCGGTGCGTGCGTCACCCGGAAAACCCCGCTTCGGCGGGGTTTTCTGCGTTTCACGCCTGACGCGATAAAACATTCTTCTTTTGGTCAACTTTTGTTTATTTGACTGCATTCCCGCAATCGGGCGTTTGCGGGATCGTCGCAACAAAGGAGACCTTGATGTCCGCGAGTACCGATATGTCGAGCAAGAGACTTTTCATCCCTGCCCTCGGTGGCTTCTACGCGGCCTTGAACAACACGGCTGAAACCGTCCTGCGCGCAGTAGCGGGCATCTTCCTCGCCATCCACGGCTCGCAGAAGATTACGGACCCGTTCGGCGCCACCGAGATGGTCGAAGGGCTCGGCTTCTATCCGGGCGCCTTCTGGTCGCCGCTGCTTGCCTGCACCGAATTCTTCGGCGGCATCCTGATCGCCATCGGCCTGTTGACCCGTCCGGCCGCGTTTGCCGGCCTCATCGTGCTCCTGGTCACGGTGTGGTTCCACTGGATGAGCATGGGCCAGGGTTTCTCCGGCGCGGAAAAGTCACTCATCTGGGCGGCGATCCTGCTCTTCTTCGTCATCCGCGGCGGCAACAGCCAATCGGTCGACGCCCGGATCGGCAGGGCGTTCTGACGAGGGCAGAAACAAGCCTCGTGATTGGCTCCGCATGCCCTTTGCCTTTGGCGCGAAACCGACTATGAAACGGCTTCAGCCAAGAGCCAGTGCCACTTGGAAAGCGCGCCGGAGCCAGCCATGACCGAAATCCTGCAGATCCCAAAGCTCGTCGTCGTCTTCGGCGGCTCCGGCTTTGTCGGCCGTCATGTCGTGCGGGCGCTGGCCAAGCGCGGCTACCGCATCCGGGTCGCCTGCCGCCGCCCCGATCTTGCCGGCCATCTGCAGCCGCTCGGCAATGTCGGCCAGATCCAGCCGGTACAGGCCAATGTGCGCGTGCGCTGGTCGATCGACCGCGCCGTGCAGGAAGCCGACCATGTCGTCAACCTGGTAGCCATATTGCATGAGAGCGGGCGGCAGAAGTTCGGCGCCGTGCACGACTTCGGGGCCCGCGCCGTGGCCGAGGCTGCGCGCTCGGTCGGCGCCGGCCTCACCCACATCTCGGCGCTGGGCGCCGATCTCAATTCGCAGTCGGTCTACGCGCGCACCAAGGCGCTCGGCGAGAAGGCCGTGCTGGAGACGATCAGCGACGCCGTGATCTTCCGGCCCTCGATCAATTTCGGCCCGGACGACGGCTTCTTCAACCGCTTCGCCAACATGGCGCGCCTTTCGCCGGTGCTGCCACTGCTCGGCGGCGGCCAGACCAAGTTCCAGCCGGTCTATGTCGGCGACGTCGCCGAAGCCATCGCGCGCTCGGTCGACGGCAAGGTCGAAGGCGGCCGCATCTACGAGCTCGGCGGGCCGCAGGTGCTCACCTTCAAGGAATGCATGGAAGAACTGCTCACCGTGATCGACCGCAAGCGGATCCTGGTGCCGGTGCCGTGGTGGGTGGCGAACCTGCAAGCCTCGATCCTCGGCCTGCTGCCCAACCCGCTGCTGACCAAGGACCAGGTGCTGCAGCTGCGCGCGCACAACATTGTGTCCGACCAGGCCGCCCGGGAAAGCCGGACGCTTGCCGGCCTTGGCCTGCAGCCGCAGTCGATCGGAACCATATTGCCGAGCTATCTCTGGCGCTTCCGCGCCGCCGGCCAGTTCCAGCGCAAACCCGCGGCCTGACCGCGAAACCAGCCAAGCGGCTATGAACCGCGTACGGTGACCTGCATCGGCAGGCCGCCTTGCGGCTGCGTCGTCAGCTTCTGCACCGGCCATGGGTGGGTTTCGGGCGTGCTGTCGAAGCGGAAGCGCGACAACAGGATGGCAAGCGCGATGATCGCCTCCTGCATGGCGAAGCTGGCGCCGATGCAGACGCGCGGGCCGGCGCCGAAGGGTAGATACTGGAAGCGGTCGATGCGGTCGCGGTTTCCCGGATGGAAGCGTTCCGGCATGAAGGCATCCGGCCTGTCCCACAGCTTGCGGTGGCGGTGGACGACCCAGGGCATCACCAGTACGGCGGCATATTTCGGTATATGCAGGTCGTTCCAGGTTTCCGGCTCGATCGGCTCGCGGTTGATCGACGGCGCCGGCGGATAGAGCCTGAGCGCCTCCTCGAAGGCAGCGCGGGTGAGCGGCATGGCGTCCAGCCATTTTGTTGGATCGGGCTCCCGCGACAGCACGTCGTCGATCTCGCGCTCAATCTTGTCGCGCTCCCATGGCGCCTCGGCCAGGCAATAGAGCGTCCAGCCGAGCGCGCGGGCCGTCGTCTCGTGGCCGGCGCCGATGAAGGTGATGATGTTGTCCTCGACTTCCGAGCGCGTCAACCCGTCCGGCCCTTCGGCCTTGAGCAGAAGTGTGAGGAAGTCCTGCGGCACATGATCGGGGTCCCGCTTCAATCGCTCCTCGCGCATCTTCACCGTGCCGGCGACGATGTCGCGGAAATAGGCCATGGTCTTGCGGCCGCGGATGCGGGTGAGCCGCGGCAGCCATAGCGGAGCGCGCAGGAGGTCGAGCGGATCGACCCGGCCCATGGTCTCGAACAGGCGGTCGATCTCCTTGGCGAAGCCGCCGGGTTCGCCGGCGATCTCGCCGGAAAACAGCGTCTCGGCAAGGATGTCGAAGGTGAGCAGCGTCATGTCGTGCGCGATGTCGGTGGTGCCGCCCGCCTCGTAGCGGGCGACGAACTCCAGCGTGCGCTTCAGCATCGGCTGGGCGAAACCGAAGATGTGGCGCGGCGTGAACACCGGCGCCATCGCCTTGCGCGAGCGCTTCCACACCTCGCCTTCGGCGGTGAGCAGGCCGTCGCGCAGGATCGGGCGCAGGATCATCTGGCGCACCGTCGCCATCTTGTAATTCCTGGCATTGTCGACCAGCACATGGCGGATGAGGCCGGGATCGTTGGCGATGACCAGCGGCCCGCCGATGCCGTTCACCGAGATCCATGGCTGGTTGTAGGTCGGCTCGCCCCACAGTTCGAGCGGATTGCGATAGACGATGCGCATCATCTCCAGCGTCGACGGCGGCGAGGTACGCGGCTTCGGCGCCGGCGGCACGAAGGGGGCGGGCTGGGTGTCCATGGCTTGCTCCGCTTGTCCCTTCGAATGTAGTGGTTGCCTGGGCCGGCGTCCATGCGGCCGAAGGGCCGGACCGTGACCGCCCTCCCTTCGGCAATGTCCGCTCCCGGGAATCTGACTGTCCGCTCGCCGCGGCTTCTTGCCGCCTACCGCCGCATGCCTTAGGGGCAGTCACCGACAGATACCAAGCGCAGGAGCCCCGCCTTGAAACACCGGCTGAACATCATCATCGGCAGCACGCGACCCGGCCGCGCCGGCCCGATCTTCGCTGAATGGCTGGACGGCTTCGCGCGCGAGCACGGGAAATTCGAACCCGTGCTGACCGACATCGCCGCGTTCGAGCTGCCGATGCTGGACGAGCCGCATCATCCGAGACTCGCCAGATACGAGAAGGAGCACACGAAGGCATGGTCGAAGGCGATCGACGCCGCCGACGCTTTCGTCTTCGTAGCGCCGGAGTACAATTATTTCGTGGCTCCCGCGATCGTCAACGCGATCGACTATCTGCTCAAGGAGTGGCGCTACAAGCCGGCCGCCATCTTCAGCTATGGCGGCGTCTCCGGTGGCCTGCGCGCGGCGCAAGCGGTCAAGCCGCTTCTGACCGCGGTCGGAGTGATGCCGATCCCGGAGGGTGTGGCGCTGGCGGCCTACAAGACGCTGCTCGACAAGAACGGCGCTTTCCAGCCCGGCGAGCCGGTCCTCAACGGCGCCAGGACCATGTTGGACGAATTGTTCCGCTGGAGCGAGGCGCTGAGGCCGCTGCGAGCCGGCTAGGCCGGTCGGTATACGCTCCGGGCTTGTTCGCGCCATAAAGAGATGAAATGCTCCCGCAAATGTACCGGGCCGGGGCGGTTTGGACTTTGCGTCTTCTTCTTGCGCTATTGCTGATCCTTTGGACAAGCGCCGCCGCCCTGGCGGAGCGGCGCGTGGCGCTGGTCATTGCCGACAACGACTACCGACTGATCCGGCCGCTTGCGAACCCCGTCAATGACGGCGAGGCGATGGAAGCGTCGCTGAAGAAGCTCGGCTTCGAAGTCGTGCTCGAGACCAACCGGGACCTGCGCCGCACGCGCCGCGCGCTCGACGATTTCCGTGAGGACGCCAAGGGCGCCGACGTGGCGCTGGTCTATTTCTCCGGCCATGGCGTCGAGATTTCCGGCGATAACCGGCTGCTGCCCGTCGATGCCGACGCCTCCTCGCTCGCCGCGCTGGACAAGACCAGCCTGCCGCTGGAAGAGGTGCGCGAAGCGGTCGCCGCCACGGCCAAGGTCGGCCTGATCGTGCTCGACGCCTGCCGCAGCGATCCCTTCGCCGGCGCGAGCGGCGAGGGCCGCGGCGCGACGTCGCTGGCCAAGGATGCCGCCGACAAGATCAGGCCGGGTCTCGGCCGCGTCGGGCGGGCGGAGAACATCCTGTTCGCCTTTGCCGCGGCGCCCGGCGAGACGGCCGCTGACGGATCCGGCCAGAACTCGCCCTTCACCGCGGCGCTGACCAAGTACCTCGGCACCGACGGACTCGAAATCCGCTCGGTGCTGACGCTGGTGCAGCAGGAGGTCTACGATCTCAGTCGCGGCAAACAGCTCCCCTATGTCGAAAGCGGCCTGCCGCAGTTGTTCTTCGCCGCCACGACCAAGGAACAGCTGCCGGAACGTGAGCGGCTGCTGCTGGCCATGGCCGACGTGACGCCGGAAATGCGCGGCGAGGTCGAGCAGATCGCCAGCGACGCCGACATGCCGCTGGCGCCGCTCTACGGCGCGCTGATCAGCACCGACACCAGCCATCTTTCGGGCGAGAGCCTGAACGCCAGGCTGCGCGAGGCGGCGGATGCCTTCGTCAAGGTGCGCGGCGAGATGAAGACGCTGGCCTCGGACGACCCGCAGGTGACGGCGCTGCGCCGGCAGGCCGAGGAGCAGCTCTCGCTCGGCGCCTTCGACGCGGCGCGTGAAAAACTCGCGGCGGCGGCCGAGATCGACAGCACCTCGCGCAAGGCGCTAAAAGCCAATTTCGTCAGCCGCACACTGTCGGAAGCCGCAACACGCTATCTGTCGGCGGGCGCGGCGCGCGCCGACCTCGACTACGCCGCGGCGATCAGGGACTACGAGGAGGTGCTGTCGCTCTATGGCGAGGCCGGGCAGTCGGCGCTCAAGCTCGACGATGCCGACCGCCAGATCCGCACGCTGGACGAGCTCGGCAAGCTCTACATCACGGTCGGCAACACCGCCGCCGCCGGCCGCGCCTACGAGGCGCTGCTGGCCAATCTCGAGCAGCGCGTGCGGCAGGAGACCGACCCCAGCGTGCGGCGCGACCTCGCCGTCAGCCACACCAAGCTCGGCAATATCAGGATGACGCAAGGCGACCTGCCGGCGGCCCTGGACAATTACCAGACGGCGCGGACGATGCTTTCCGAGCTGACCGCGGCCGATCCCGGCCGGCTGGAATGGTTCGGTGACCTTGCCATGAACGACGACAAGATCGGCAATGTGCTGGTGACGCAAGGCAACCTGGCCGGCGCCGCGCAGGCC
>NZ_RZSG01000301.1:0-6700 GCF_003997725.1 Mesorhizobium sp. M4A.F.Ca.ET.050.02.1.1 | reverse complement strand
GGGCATACAGGTGATGACGGGCCCGGTGGATGTCCGGGCAGTTGTTGCGCATGCCAAGGGTGAGCACACTGATCTCTACAAAGGGATGCTCGGCTTTCCTCGCCAGGAGCAGATCGCGGCCACCGTCAAGAACCTCTCTCGCATCGCTGACCTTGCCGCGCAGTTCGATCTGCTTCTCTATCTTGAGCCGATGTCGTGGACGCCGCTGAACAAGATTGCCGACAATGTGGAGATCATCGAGCGATCCGGCCGCGACAATATCCGATTGATTGTCGACTATTGGCATTGTTTCACAGCCGGTGACACCCCTGATGTGGTCGCCCGTCTGAGCAAGGATTTGCTCTACGGCGTTCACATAAGCGACTCGCGTCCTTTTGCCGCCGGCATCCCGATCGAGGATGATTTGCGCGACATCGAAATGGGATCTGGTGTCATCGATCTGAAATTGTGGACGGACGCTGTCAAGGCCACCGGATATGACGACTGGTGGGGTTGCGAGTCCTTCAGTCGGAAATGGCATCAGGAAAATGCCTACGAGATCGGACGAGAAGTGCACAGGCAGATGAAGCAACTGGTGCAGGGCTAACGCTGTAGCAGATCTCGGCGCCGGTGGCTCTAGCCCGCCTGGGCTCAGGAAGACGCATCGGCTCGCGACCAGGCACGTTGTTGCCTAGCTTAGTTTGGCATCGCGACTCCTCACCCGTAGGGTGGCGCGTGCAAGCCAAATTCTGTATCCTGTCGGCTGGATGCAATCTGATCTCGGTGCTAATATGAACTCGATTTAGCGTTGGAGGTCGGGAAAATGTCGAGGCTTATGGTGGCAATGACCTTCGTCCCAAGCTCATGCGATTTTGGGACTTACGGTCACGAGCGGCTGTGGGATGAAGTTCCTGAGCGATGGAAGGCGACCTTAGCAGCGTTTTTCGTGTTGTTCCGACATTTCCGTGGAAGACCCAAAGCGACATCCAAGCCGACTTGATGAACGGCCACTTCTGAACTGCTCGCGGATCGCACCTGCCAAGCCACCGGTCAACAAGTGCATCCACTAGCACCCTTGCCAGTATTCAGCAGCCTCTCCATTATTCTTCAAGCGATTCGAGGCTCCGATCGAAAAGGAAAATTATGCAGGAGGTTGAGCGCAACATACCCTTGGGCGAGCGGGTCTATGACATCATCAAGAAGATGATCACCGATGGCGAACTACCCCCCAACCAGGTGGTGCCTGAGAGTGTTTTGGCCAAGCAACTCGGAGTGAGTCGCTCCCCCGTCAAGGCAGCACTTACCCGCCTGCAGGAAGACGGGCTGGTTGTAGGAGAAGCATGGAAGGTACCCTACGTCGCTCCGCTTGACGCGAAATATGTCAGCAACGCGTATCAGGTCCGTAAGGCTTTGGATTCGCAGTGCGCGATTCAGGCTATTGGAAACATTCCGGCCGCACGGATCGAAGAATTCGGAGTTTTGCTCGACAAGGCGCAGCAATCATTGGATACCGACGATCCTTCGCCAGTGAGGAACGCGTTTTTCTTTCTTCAAAGTATGTTGCGTGAATACTGCGACAACGATTTGCTCCGAAGCATGCAGGGCAAGTTGAATGATCATCTGACTCGTATCCGGACGATTATCCATTCCACGAATGACGGCGAATGGCTGAAGATTGAGTATTGGATGCTGAAGGATCAACTCGAGGCATTGAGATCTCGAGACGCCGCTCGTCTCGTAGCAGCCTTGAACAATCAGCACGATCAATTCGTACGATGGCTTTTTAAAAATTGGAGCCTCTAGAAGGTCTCTGGCGATCGGTTGGCGTGGCAATATCGTCCGACATCTCTGTGGCGGCTGCGCCGCCCCTGATTGGCCCTTCACTGCGTCGAATTCGCCGTTAAAAGACAGGGCACCGGCCTTGAGCGCGGTCAGAAACGGCTTTGGCTTGCGAGCTCATGCGGCGGCAGCACAGCCCGACAGAATGAGCCGGCGTGCCGTGCGCTGGCCGCCAGGGCTAGGCTCGCTTCCGCCGATCCCGCCACGGCTTGGCAACGGCCCGGTTGTTCGGGGCGCGCTATCAGTACGTGAGTTCAGCTCTACTCACCGTGCCCAATATCGTGATAACTCGAAGCATACGAGAATATTGCAGGCAAGCCTCCCGTGTGCAGGAAAACGGCCCGGTCAGATTTGTTGAGCCGCCCGCTTTGAATATCACCTACCAAACCAGAAAAGCCTTTTCCCGAATAGACCGGATCAACAAGAATACCTTCGGTTCGGGCTAGCAGCGCGGCGGTCTCTTGCGCGGCTGCCGCGGGTTTGCCGTAGTCGTCTCCGACGAATTCTGTAGAGTTGTTGATGCGCTCGGGACCCAGGTCCAGCCTAAAGCCGAGCAGTTCGGCAGCCGCGCAGCATCGGCTGGCGATTTCGTCAGGGGACTCATAGGCCTCATTACGTGCATCCATCGGATTGATGCCGCAGATTTTTACGCCATGACCCAGCAATTCGGCAGCGGCCTGAAGGCCAGCCTGTGTACTGACTTGTGAAGTGACGTATATGTGGGAGGGCAAAGGTTCGCCCAGAGTTTCGAACTGCTCCACGAGTTCAAGATAGGCTCCGATATATGCGACCGCCGCAAGGGTCAGTGCGCGCTCGGCACCCATGCCGAGTATCATCGGCCTGCGGCCGCTGGCCTCAAGCCGTGCGGCCATATCCTGCTTAGCCTGCTTTGTCGAAGCGCTGGCTTCGATCGGGACAATCGTTGCTCCGAACCGACGCGCGATCAACTGATTGCCCTGCACATGCTCGAATTGGACGTCTTTGCGCGGCATTAAGATGCACTAAATTCCAAGTCGGGCCGCGGCGGCAGCCAATTGGCGCGACTGGTTCGATTGTGAGGCAGCGCCTTGGATCACCACGTCCACGCCGCGGCTCAGCGCATCGCCCAGAATGTATTCGTGCTGGCGGACCTTGTTGCCGCCAAAGGCCAAGCCTGTGCAGTCGTCGCGCTTGAACCAGATCTTTGGGCCGCTCAGTTCGGCCGCCAGTCTGGGGCAGGGATCAAGCGGTGTCGGGAGATGTGCTAGGCTGGCACGTGGCAGTTGCGCCAGCGCCCCGGCAATATCGGCCCTTGAAACAGGTGGCACGGGATGCGACATCGGTTATCCCAATCGAGAAAGAGAGATCAGCTGAATTTCAGCTCGTTATGAAAGCCGAACGCCGGTCGAGCGGTCAAAAAGGCTGAAGCGCGATGCATCTCTGCGAAGGCGTGCCTGCTCGGGCGGGCGCCATTGCCTCTTCAAGCTGCAATACGTCGACATTCGGAGAGACAGCACCGGCGGCGGATCGCTTCTTGTCCTTTCCGGTTTCGTTACTGCAGGGTCTGTCTGGCAATGAGCAATGCCAGCAGGTCTTGTTCTTCGGCGGACAAATCCGTCAGCGGCGCGCGAACCGCCCCTGCATCAAAACCTTTCAACCGGACTCCGGCCTTGATCGCCGCCACCGCGTAGCCCTTGGCGCGATTGCGGATTGCCATGAACGGATAGAAGAATTCGTTGAGCAGGGCTTCGCAGCGGGCGCGTTCGCCGGCTCGAAGGGCTCGGTAGAACTCCTGAGCCAGGGCCGGAACGAAATTGAACACCGCGGACGAGTACGTCGTGAAGCCCGCGCCAAGATAGGCTTCCGCAAAGAGTTCTGCCGTGGGCATCCCACCAAGGTAAGTGAGCCTGTCACCCAGCTTTGCGGTAATTTGCCGGATTGCTCCGATATCACCGGTGCCATCCTTGAAGCCGATCAGGTTGGGACAGGCATCGCAAAGCCGCGCCAGCGTGTCGGCCTGGATGACGGAGTTGTCACGGTTGTAGACCATGACGCCGATATCGATCGACTGACAGACCCTGCGAACGTGCTCGTACAGTCCCTGCTGCGGAGCATCGATCAGATAGTGCGGCAAAAGCAGGATGCCGTCGGCGCCCGCCTTCTGTGCGGCCTTGGCGATGGTGACAGCGATCTCCGTGCCATAGCCGCATCCCGAAACGATTGCGGTGTCGCCCGCCGCCTCCTTGGCGGCTCGGACGACTTGCGGGACCTCTTCAGGCGTCAATGAGAAGAACTCGCCGGTGCCGCCTGCTGCGAAGAGCACCGGCGCCTCGAAGCTCGAGAGCCAGGAAACGTGCGATTTGTAGCTTTCGGGAGCGAAGCGGCCCTGAGCGTCGAAGTGGGTTACTGGAAAGGACAGCAAACCTGATCCCAGAGCAGCTTTTATATCGGTTGGCGTCATTGCATCCTCTTTTATTTGGCGCGGGTTCGAAGAAGGTGGTCAGGGGAGCGGCCATGGCGCTGCATGTGCGAATCCGGTCACATCGAGCACAGCCTTGCCGCGGAACCCGGACTGCAAAACGGCCGCGGCCGCAGCAGGCAAGGTCTCCCATGGTTGACGCAGCTGGATGCAGGTCCTGAGCGCGCCGCTCTGCAGAAGCCCGAGCAATTGCGTGAGCAGCGCCCCGACATGACGTTCGCCGATGGCGAAGCCCTGAATTGTGCCGCCTTTTTTCATCAGATGGTCCAAATTGGCGAAGACCGCGTCTTGACCTGCGCTCCAGCCCAGGGACTGCAAACTGCCGCCAGCATTGAGCAGGCCCGCTGCCTGCACGAGGGACGGGCCGCCCAAGGTTTCGATGACGAGATCTGCGCCCTTGACGTTGCCAAGGTCGGTGAACACATCATTGGCACCCAGCGAGACAAGAAGCTCGCGATCGCCTTCAGCGCGCGTAACCGCACTGACCCTGGCGCCTCCCAGACGCGCCAGTTGAATCGCAAACTGTCCGACGCTGCCCGATGCGCCGGTGATGACTACCGTTCGCCCCAAGATGGGACCGCCGCGCTTGAGAACCGCCAGAGCGGTTGTGGCGGTGGTGGCCAGCGTTGCGGCACGGCCGAGATCGACATCCGCGGGAATGACGGCGACATCCCTGCAATCGGCAATGCGACATTGCGCCCAGCCGCCGGCGGGAGCACGTGCAACCACTCGCGTTCCTAGCGGCAGCCCCCGTGCCCCGGCTCCAACCTGGCTGATCACACCTGCCGTGTCCCAGCCGGGGACAAAGCCTTCGGCAAATCCCCCATGGATCGCGCGACGCGATTCGCCGCGATTGAGCGCGATTGCGCCAACATCGATGGCGACCTCGCCCGGACCCGGGCTAGGACGGGTTCGCTCCGACAATCTCAACCCAGTTGGGGTGGCTTCATAAGCAAGCATGGGCGCATCACTCCGACAGGATGGCCCGGGGTAGCCGGGAGAGACGCTCGGGGCCGGTTTCGGTCACAACGACTGTCTCGCTGAAGGCCAACTGCGGCGTATGCAGGACGACATGGAAGACCATGTTGGGCGCGAACGACCAGGTTTGGCCCGGCGCCATGATCCGGGTGTGGTCGCTGACACGGGGCACAGCCTGATAGCCCAGCGTGTAGCCGGTGATCTGGGTGAAGACTGTCTTCAGCCCTTGGCGCAGCACCTCGCCGCGGCAAATGGCGTCGACGTCGCCCCCATTGGCGCCTGGAAGCATCGCGGCAATCTGGCGGTCCTGGATCGCGATCATTTGCCGGGCGAGGTCCACGTCCGCGGCGGCTGTCTTGCCAACGACTACTGGCCGAACAAGGCGTGCGCTATAGCCACGATATTGCGGCGTGGCCTCTACGAACACCCGCTCGCCCTGCGCCCACGGCGCTCCTGTAACCCCGCCTATCAAGGCATCCATGCCGGTCATCCGCCCCAGGATGGCGGCCCGGGTGTTGTCCGCGCCGTGACTGATGGAAACCTCGTACATTGCGGCAAGACTGTCGCGGTCGCTCACTCCGGCTTTGATCGAGCCGGCGCCGATGGTCACGATGTGATCGGCGATGTCTGCCGCACGGCGGATATATGCCAACTCAGCGGGCGACTTGATCAGTCGGTGTTGCCAGATCACGCCTGAGAAGTCGACTATCTCCATGCCCGGATTGCCGGCACGGATCTGGTTCAGCCGCGCGATCGTGAGGATGTTGCTGTCTTTCTCTATCGCAAGGCTTTTCGGGGCCAGTCTCGCAATAGCGCTGGTCACCCGAGCGTGCGAATCCTCGTCGTCGGCAAAGGTTTCATAGGACCTTGACCAGGACTGGTCGAGGAAGGTGCCGAGATCGAGTTCGCGAACGATCAGCCAGGGTTCTCCCTCCGCGGGGATCAGGGCAGCCTGGTAGCGGGCCGCGGTCGCTAGATAACCGAAAAGGTAGGCCAGATGATCGATCTGGTCGACAAGGAGCATCTCTGCCCCGCGCACCTCCATCTCGGACCGTATCGCGCGAATGCGGGCCTGGTACTCAGCCTGCTCAAAATCCAGGGGGCCGCACGTCGAAGAGCCAGCCCCGGCCGCCTGGTTGCTCATGCGGGTTCCTGTCTAGCTTGGTGCTCAGCTCGATAGTTAACGTCGGCACTGATGGGCCACATCGGCCGTTGCAAACGATGGCGATGCAACTTGCTCACATCGATGGGCGAGAGCCCCGGCGGATCTGTGGTGACGATGCGGGCGCAGCGCGGCTCGAACCAGGCCTTGAAATGCTGGCTCGATTTCAGCGCCACGATCGGAAATTGCGTGATATCGATTCCAGCCTTGATGACGGGCCCATCATCAAGTGTCTGTCGGCGCCCACTGGACACGACCACGTCGACGCCGCCGATGCGCAGTGT
>NZ_RZSG01000300.1:0-6703 GCF_003997725.1 Mesorhizobium sp. M4A.F.Ca.ET.050.02.1.1 | reverse complement strand
GTGCTCGCCTATCTCTCCGACATGACGCGGCTCGACACCTCGACCTTCGCGCATGGCCGCGCCATCTTCGACCGCGACATCCAGGCCGCGAGCCTCGACCACGCCATGTGGTTCCATCGCAGCCACCCGCTCGACGACTGGATCCTCTACACGCAGGACAGCCCCTCCACGCAGGGCTCGCGCGGCTTCACGCGCGGCTCGCTGTTTGCCCGTGACGGCACGCTGATCGCCTCGGTTGCCCAGGAAGGCCTGATCCGGTTGAAGCGCTGAGCAGATAGCCGACTTTCGGTTCAAGCCCACTGAACAGGCATTTTTGAAAATTTGCCTATTTTTTAATCATTTGTCCTGCCGCGACTCTGAACAGTCGGCATGGAAATGCCCCTCAATTCCTTTGTTTACAACAGGTTAACGGGCTGCTTCGGCAATTGGCACGGAGCTTGAATCCTATTGCGCACTTTCCGGCTCTCATGAGGATCGGTGAAGGTGTGCAAACGCGGGGGACCCGCAACAGCAAAGGGTGAAACCTTATGAAAATCGTGATGGCAATCATCAAGCCGTTCAAGCTCGATGAGGTGCGCGAAGCGCTCACCGCAGTCGGCATCCAGGGCCTGACCGTCACCGAAGTCAAAGGCTACGGGCGTCAGAAGGGACATACGGAAATCTATCGCGGCGCGGAATACGCGGTCAGCTTCCTGCCCAAGATCAAGATCGAGGTCGCGGTTGGTGCCGACATGGTCGACAAGGCCGTCGAAGCCATTACGTCGGCGGCCAAGACCGGCCAGATCGGCGACGGCAAGATCTTCGTCTTCGGCATCGACCAGGCGGTGCGCATCCGCACCGGCGAAACAGACACCGACGCGCTCTGAGCGGCGATCCCCCATTCCAACGGAGAGTTCAATGAATATTCCTTCCACCTTTAAGACGACGGGGCGCGCGACTGCTCTCGGCGCGCTCGCCCTGACGGCCCTGGGCACGGTCGCCGCCTTCGCGCAGGAAGCCGCGGCTCCGGCAGCGGCCCCCGCCACGCCGGCGCCAACGCTCGACACCGGCAACACCGCCTGGATGCTGACCTCGACGGCGCTGGTGCTGATGATGACCATCCCGGGCCTGGCGCTGTTCTACGGCGGCATGGTGCGCAAGAAGAACGTGCTCGCCACCATCATGCAGAGCTTCGCCATCACCTGCCTGGTGACGGTGCTGTGGTTCATGTTCGGCTATTCGCTGGCCTTCTCCGACGGCGGCAGCACCAATGCCTATGTCGGCGGCTTCTCCAAGTTCTTCCACCACGGCATCACCACCGCGACGCTGTGGCTGCCGGGCGTGGCGAACATTCCTGAATTCGTCTTCTCGATGTTCCAGCTGACCTTCGCCATCATCACGCCTGCGCTGATCGCCGGCGCCTTCGCCGAGCGCATGAAATTCTCGGCCCTGCTCATCTTCATGGGCCTGTGGCTGGTGTTCGTCTATGCGCCGATCGCCCATTGGGTGTGGGGCGGCGGCTTCCTCGGTTCGGCCGGCGTTCTCGACTTTGCCGGCGGCACGGTCGTCCACATCAACGCCGGTGTCGCGGGTCTGGTCTGCGCCCTCGTCCTCGGTAAGCGCGAGGGCTACGGCACCGCCAACATGGCGCCGCACAACCTCGTCTATTCGGTCATCGGCGCTTCGCTGCTGTGGGTTGGCTGGTTCGGCTTCAACGCCGGTTCGGAACTGGCCGCCGACGGCCTCGCCGGCGCCGCGATGCTGAACACCCAGGTCGCCACCGCCGCAGCGGCGCTCGCCTGGATGTTCGCCGAATGGATCATCGCCAAGAAGCCGAGCGTGCTCGGCATCATCTCGGGCGCCGTCGCCGGCCTGGTCGCCGTGACGCCCGCCTCCGGCTTCGTCAATCCGACCGGCGCCTTCATCATCGGCATCGTCGCCGGCGTCGTCTGCTATATCTCGGCCGTCAAGGTGAAGCACATCCTCGGCTATGACGACTCGCTCGATGCCTTCGGCGTGCACGGCGTCGGCGGCATCATCGGCGCGCTGCTCACCGGCGCGCTGGCCGATCCCGAGATCAACGCGCTCGGCAAGGGCGCCTCGGTCGGCACCCAGATCTACGGCATCGTCTTCACTATCCTGTGGACGGCGATCGCGACCTTCGTGATCCTCTACATCGTCAAGGCCCTGGTCGGCCTGCGTCCGAGCAGCCAGGAAGAAATCGAAGGCCTCGACATCAGCCAGCACGGCGAAGTGGTGCCGTGAGCCTATCGACCATCCGGCGCCGGCATCCTCCCGCCGGCGGCGGATCCGTTTCACGCAATTCCGACCGAAGCCGCTACGCATTTTTCCGGAATTGCTCAACAATCCCGTCGTGACGCTCCGAAAGGTGCTCACGCATTGAGGCCCGGAAACATCTTCCGGGCCTCCTTTTTTGGAAAATCGTGCGCCTCAATTGGGCGAACGAGGAATCGTTTCACGCGATCACGGTCGCGTGATGTGCCAGCGGAAAGAAACATTGGGCCTTCCGGCTCCGTACTGGGGTAGCGACCGCCGTTCTGGCGCTCGCTAACAACAGGGAAGGAACCAACCGATGAACATCAAGAGCATCTTCCTCGGAGCACTCGCTCTCTCCATGGTCAGCGGCGGCGCATTGGCCGGTGCTCTCGACGAACCGGACAACATGGCGCCATTCTTCACCGATACCGGCATGAAAACCATGAAGCCGGAAGCCGATTTCAAGGCGGCCTGGGCTGCGACGGCCAAAGACAAGCAAGACATGATGATGAAGGAGTGCCAGGACGCGGCGATGAGCAAGCCTCATGCCGAATTCTGCGCCAACTTGATGATGTACGCCGGTCACAAGTGATTGCTACAGATCGGTTCCAGACGGGCCCGATCGCATCCTTGTTCCAATGAGAGATGGCGGGCCGCGCGGCCCGCCTTCGTCGCCCGAACCGATAAAGCCGGCGTCAAGCTTTATCCATTGCGACAACCGACGATCCTCACGTGAGCATCAAGCGAATGTGATTCAGAGTGATTCAGTTCGGCACCTTTCATCGGCTAGCCTTTGCCTCGATCCAAACCCCCGGGATCATGGAAGGTGAAATCCCACTTTCGCTCTCCACAACGAAAGCCTCGCTGGCTCCGGCTCGCGAGGCTTTTTTGCATGCGCGGCCAGGCTGCGGAAAGCCGCGTGTCCGGCAACAACAATTCAACCGCCGGTGATGCGCGCCCAGGCCGCTTCAACCTCTTATAGTTAATGCGCCCTTAACCTTCCCGCCGATAGTCTGTCATCCGAATCTGCCGGCGTGCGTCATGCGTCCGGCGAGGCACTCACAGACGGGGAAGAGGCATGCGTTCAGGCGCTTCAGCACCGCTCGCGCTAACTGATACGGGGCACGGCATCCAGGCATTCGCGCGGCGTCAGCTTGGGCGGCTGGTCGGCGCCGGTCTGTTCACGCTCGTCGCCTTCGGCGTCGCCGGCCTTGCCACCTGGAACGTCGCCGATCCGAGCTTCTCGCACGCCACCGACAACATCGTCACCAACGCGATGGGTTATGCGGGGGCGGTGTTCGCCGATCTTGCCATGCAGTTCTTCGGCCTTGCCGCGGTCGCGGCCCTGGTGCCGGCGGTGATTTGGGGCTTCCTGCTCTTTTCCGCGCGCGGCGTCGACCGGCTGCCCAAGCGCGGCCTCGCCTGGTTCGGCTTCGCGCTACTTGCGGCGGCGATCGCCGGCTGTGTCACGCCACCCAAAACCTGGCCGTTGCCGACGGGCCTTGGCGGTGTTTTCGGCGACATGGTGCTGAAGATCCCCGGCATCGCCGTTGGCGGCTATCCCAAGGGCCTTTTCGCCAGCATCGTCGCCGCGGTCCTTGCCGCGCCGGCATTGTGGCTGTTTGCCTACGGCTCGGCGCTGATTTCCCGCAAGAACGGCTTTGCCGTCATGGAGCGCGCCGCCGAGCCCGAGCCGCGCGAGCAGGACGACCTGCTCTTCGACGAGGATGAGGACGAGGGCGATGAAGGCATCCTGGCACTCGGCGCCATCACCCACTGGTGGCTGTCGTTCAGGGCCTGGATGCACCGCCGCGCCGCGCGCCGCCAGCACGAGCGCGAGTACGAGCCGGAGATGGAGCCGCGCGCCAGCGCCTGGCGGCGCGCAGCCGAGCGCGTCGAATCAGCCGAGTTCGCCGAATCGCGGATGAGCCCGGGCGGCCGCGCCCGCGTCGAGCCTGAATTCTTCGCCGCCATGGTCAACGACCGCAGTATCTCGGTCGATCCTGACGACGACATCTTCGACAGTGACGAGGACGACGACTTGGATTTCGCCGACGAGCCTCCTGTCCAGCGCCGCGCCACGCCGACGGCGAAGGTGCAGAATTTCCGTTCCGATGCCGCAACCCGCGTCGAGGCGCCGGCGCCGCGTCCGGCGCCGGGCGCGCGCGTCCAGCGCGAGGCGCAGACCTCGCTGATCGGCTCGGACAAATTCGAGATGCCGTCGCTGCATTTCCTGTCGGAGCCGAAGAATGTGGTGCGCGACGCCAGCCTGTCCAAGGACGCGCTGGAGCAGAATGCGCGGCTCCTGGAAGGCGTGCTCGAGGATTTCGGCGTCAAGGGCGAGATCATCCATGTACGGCCCGGCCCGGTCGTCACACTCTACGAGCTCGAGCCGGCGCCCGGCATCAAGTCGTCTCGCGTCATCGGCCTGTCCGACGACATCGCCCGCTCGATGAGCGCGATCGCCTGCCGCGTCGCCGTCGTGCCCGGCCGCAACGCCATCGGCATTGAGCTGCCCAACGCCAAGCGCGAGACGGTGTATCTGCGGGAAATCATGGCCAGCCGCGACTTCGAGACCACCAAGGCGAAGCTGGCGCTGGCGCTCGGCAAGACCATCAATGGCGAGGCCGTCATCGTCGACATCGCCAAGATGCCGCACGTTCTGGTCGCCGGCACCACCGGCTCGGGCAAGTCGGTCGCCATCAACACCATGATCCTGTCGCTGCTCTACCGGCTGACGCCGCAGGAATGCCGGCTGATCATGATCGATCCGAAGATGCTCGAACTCTCCGTCTATGACGGCATTCCGCATCTTTTGACGCCGGTCGTCACCGATCCGAAGAAGGCGGTGGTGGCGCTGAAGTGGACCGTGCGCGAGATGGAGGACCGCTACCGCAAGATGTCCAAGGTCGGTGTGCGCAACATCGACGGGTTCAACGCGCGCGTCCAGCTGGCGGAGAAGAAGGGCGAGAAGATCTCGCGCACCGTGCAGACCGGCTTCGATCGCCAGACCGGCGAGGCGATCTACGAGACGGAGGATCTCGACCTCGAGCCGATGCCCTATATCGTCGTCATCATCGACGAAATGGCCGACCTGATGATGGTCGCCGGCAAGGACATTGAGGGTGCGGTTCAGCGCCTGGCGCAGATGGCGCGCGCCGCCGGCATCCATGTCATCATGGCGACCCAGCGCCCTTCGGTCGACGTCATCACCGGCACGATCAAGGCCAACTTCCCGACCCGCATCTCCTTCCAGGTGACGTCGAAGATCGACAGCCGCACCATCCTTGGCGAGCAGGGCGCGGAGCAATTGCTCGGCATGGGCGACATGCTCTACATGGCCGGCGGCGGCCGCATCCAGCGCGTGCACGGCCCGTTCGTGTCCGACGACGAGGTCGAGAGGATCGTCGCGCACCTGAAGCTGCAGGGCGTTCCCGAATATCTCGACGCCATCACCGAGGATGATGACGAGGACGACGAGGACGAAGGTTCCGGCAAGGGCGGTTCCGGCGGCGGTGGCGGCGGCAATTTCGAGGATTCCGACGACCCCTACGACCAGGCGGTGGCGGTGGTGCTGCGCGACGGCAAGGCCTCGACCAGCTACATCCAGCGCCGACTCGGCATCGGCTACAACCGCGCCGCCTCGATCATCGAGAAGATGGAGAAGGAAGGCATTGTCGGTCCGGCCAACCATGCCGGAAAACGCGAGATCCTGGTGCCGACGGAGGAGGACAAGTTCTAGGGTCTATCGATATCCAGGTGATGCCGGCTGGCAACCTTGAACCTTTCGGCGCGTTGAGGCGACGGAGCGTCGCTGGAGCCGCCAAACTTAAGCCCAACTGGGGGTCCAGAGACTGCGACACCATTCGAATCAGAAAGTGACCGGCATGAAAAACGAACCTTTCGCCCCGAACCGCCGCCAGGCGCTTGGCCTCGGCCTCGTGCTTGCCGGCGCGGCAAGCGTCAATGTCGTCCCCGGATTCCAGCTCCTGGCGTCGGCGCAGGCGGCGATTCCGCCGGCGGCGCAGAAGATCGCCGACCACTTCTCCTCGGTCAAATCGATGAGCGGCGAGTTCGTTCAGTTCGGACCGAAGGGCGAGCAGACCGGCGGCAAGTTCTTCCTGGAACGGCCGGGCAAGATCCGCTTCAACTATGATGGATCGTCGAATTTCCGGGTGATCTCCGACGGCAAGTCGGTGGTCATCCTCAACAAGAAGCTCAACACCTCCGATCTCTATCCGCTGTCGAAGACGCCGCTGAAGCTTTTGCTCGACAATCGCATCGATCTCTCCGGCGGACGAGTAAAGAGCGTCAAGGAAGAGGACGATCTCACCACCATCCAGCTCTCCGACAAATCGGTGTTCGGCAATGCCAGGATCACCATGATGTTCGATCCGAAGTCCTATGAACTGCGGCAATGGACCATCACCGACGCCCAGGGCAAGGA
>NZ_RZSG01000002.1:0-57146 GCF_003997725.1 Mesorhizobium sp. M4A.F.Ca.ET.050.02.1.1 | reverse complement strand
ACGATTGTTGCGCCGCATCTTCCGCCCATGCCAGCAGCTACGCCGCCAGAGCGTCATCCGCAGCCTGCTTGATCAGCCATTCGATGTGATTTGACCACATCTGCAACACCTCGCGCTTCTCCTTGACTTTGCTATAGAGATTGTAGATTTCGCCAATGTCTGTCAAGGACGCCGCCTTGTGATTCAGTATGTGCTCGATGACGTGTGGCAATACCTGCCGCCTGCCGAGATTTGTCGCGAGCGTCCTGCGCAGATCGTGAAGGGTCCAGTTCTCCAAAGCCACCCCGTCAGTATTGACCTTGCCGTCTAGAGCCTTCTTGCCCTTCGCGTAGCCTGAGAAGTGGCTTCTTTCGTTGCCCCTCGCAGGGAAAAAAACGTGTCATTGGTCTTCGGTACCGTCTGGGGGACCGACACCGCCAGTGTGGGCAGCGGAATAAGCGTAGGCTCTTCGTTCTTCGTGCGGTCACCCGATAGTTCCATGTTCCGGCTTCAAGGTTGAGGACCAACGCATCGCGGCAACTTCCGTACGCCTCTGTCCGGTCAGAATGAGCAGCTTGACGATGGAGCCGAACGAATAGCCGATATCGCCCGGTTCGGGCTCACAGCCCGTTCATATAGCCGCCAGTTCGGCATCGTTCACCACTCGCTTGCGCTTGACGATCGGGGCCGGATCCGGATTTTCCAATCCCTCGCGGGGAAACCGCGGATGAGCCGTTGCGGCGGTTTGCGACACCAGTTGAAAAATGCCCGCATACACCAGAAGGCCGTGTTAGCCGCTTGCGGGTGACCCCCGGCGACGATCTTCTTGGTGACGTTAGCAATGTCGGTGTCGATCACATGGTGGATAGAGCGACTCCCGAGGGCAGGCACAAGATACCGGTTCAGGCTGGCCTCGACCAGTGCGGTGTTTTGAGGGTCGTTACTCGGCGGCCTGGAGGTGACCGCCATCGCCGTCCTCGGTATCGTCAGCGCTGATATGCGCCTGATCGGCAAGGAAGGCTGGCAGTTCCGATGGAGCTATGCTGGAATTTGGGTGACGAGGCTGATCAAGCGGCGCTCTGCGGCTTCGTTTCGATGACCTGGATTCCGTCCAGGAACCTGGCACCTGCGATGAGTTTCGGCAACTGATTTTGTCCTTTCAATCGTCGCCACTTCCTGGCCGCGGCCAACAGCTTGAAGACCATCAGCTGGGCGGTTTTCGAGGATAGCGAGCCCTTGGTACGCACCGTGCGATAGCGAACGGTTGCAAAGACGCTTTCGATGGGATTGGACGTTCGCAGATGATCCCAGTGTTGGGCGGGGAAATCGTAGAGCGCCAGCGACGCAATATGATCTTTCGTCAGGCAGTCGACCGCCTTGGCATACGCCTCGGCCTCCATCTCGATCGCATGCGCAAGCAATTTGCGCGCGCCGCTGCGAAGTACATCCGTCAGGGTATCATCGATTTCGTCGGGCTGACGAAGGCGAACAATGTGTTGATAGTCTCGTTCATGGCGTATCACTCTCCTTGAGAGGTACTGGCAGGCTTCATCACCCGCCTCGATACGCCGCTCTCCTCAAGCCGCCATCATCCAGTTTCCGCCATGGCTCCCCCTGATTGATCCGCTTCACCTGTGCAACTGCACAGGCTGCCCTAGCGGGGAGATTGGCCTCCAATGGCGAAAGCTTGCCGCAGGAGACCCTCCGATGACCGTGCCTATGGCGCCGCCGCTACGACAACTTGCCGACAAGCAGCGTGCGATCCACTGCCGCGCTACTGCGCCTTCAAGGGACGTCTGGATCGCGACGCAGGAGCCGATGACTGTTACGGGATCAATTCCAGGTCGCGCTGGCCGTCGCTGTGCCAGTTCGACGGTCTGGTGGCAATTTGGGCACATCTTCTGTCGCCGACAGTGGCGATGGCTGACGCTTCAACGAAACGGGGTCTTCGACGTCTGCTGCCTACGCCGATGCTTTGCGAAGTGGCATAATGTTTCGACGCACGCAGGCGCGGGCAGGGGATGTCAGTCATGAATCTCCTGACTGGCGCGGATCAGGCCGATTGGCGGGATGAAAGATCATACGACTACACCGCTGGCCTGACGCTGCGGGAGTGGGCTTGGGAGTTCTTACGCCGCAATCCAGCGTTCCAGCGCGATCTGACCGCTGCGCGCCAGCATTGCAAGACTTGGTCTCTCCAATCCTTTCTCGATATGGTCGCGTCGGCCGGCGACCTGTCACGCTGGGGTGTTCTGTTTCGCGGAGTCTTGTGGCCGCGCTTCGGTCGTATTCTGGTGTCCGCTCTGGTGCGTCCATGTGCTGCCGGTCATTGCGGAACGGTTGCCTGCCTCGTCGCCGACACCGCCGTTCGAACTCTCGGCATTGCCCTGTCGTGCAATCGTCCTGCTGGCGCCCGACAAGAGCCAGCATGTTCTTCTTCGCAATGCGGACCACGCGCTGCAGCTCGCCGTCTCGGGCGCGAATATCCTCCACCCTGTTTGCCTGCATACGCAAGCCATCTGGCCCGCGGTGCTTTTAAAGCATCGACTGAGGGGACTGGAGTGCCTCAATGCTCTCAGTCTAGGGCAACAGTTGCCCCCCCGCTTGTTTGCGCCGGAAAAGCGCGGCGTTCGTTTGTCCTTCGTTCTTCGTGCGCTCGACGGTTCGCTCGCCGGAGCACCTCATCGCGAGCTCGCCGAAGTTCTCATCGGTCAACGGCGCGTCCATGCCGACTGGGCGGATCCTCGCGATCATCTGCGCGACCGCATCCGTCGGGCCGTCTCGCGTGGCCGCGCGCTCATGAATGGTGGCTACAGAGATTTCCTAATTTGAAAAGCGACAGTCCGCGCTGTGCGTCGGTGGATGAACGTTCGCTCGCAGCTGTACCCGTCACCAACAGTTCGCCCGCCGACAGGACTGCATGGCGCCTTGCAAGTGCGCTCTGGTCTAGCTTGTCGATGCCGAAAATGAGATGGGCGAGGGTGCCAAGGCGGTGGTTCATTAGGGCCGGCCTCGACCTGGACGCACATCATTGGTCGGAAAGCGGCGTGCACCGCAATGTCGCCATAGCAGCCAAGATCCTTTGAGTCCGGACCTGCAGTCCTGTTGGACCGGCGGGTGCAACAATATGGAGGGATTTGAGGCCTCACACCGTTCCCTGGTCGACAGCTCGGTCAGACATAGCACCCACCGCTTGATTATGGAAATGGTGTGCCTGGAGTGCAGCGAGTAGCGGCTTGCTGCGCACTGTCCTAAGAATAGCAGTCATGACCCGTCTGGGGTTCTGCAACACGACGATTCAACCGCTTGGGCATTGTCGCATATCCCACAATGTAGAATGCGCAACAGGGCAAAAGCTGATCCATCGGCGGTTTATCAATGCTTTTTGGCTTGGCACGGCACATGCAACGCAATCGGCAAAAGGCGCACGAACTGAGTGGCCCATCGGCCCTAGGAGCGCTGATTTATGCCCTCCCAAGGCATGTCCGGCCCGGCAGCGAGCTCAGTCTCCTGCCGGGCATCCGTGTTTCAGGTCAACGGCGTTTGGAACTTCCAATTAGGTGGCGGCATTGACCGCAGGCCGCCCCCCGGTGGGGCGGAGAGACAGTGCAGCAGGTTTCAAATCCCGCCCATGCAAAGATATTTCATTTCCAGATAGTCCTCGAGGCCATGACGGGAACCCTCCCGCCCGATGCCGGATTGTTTGATCCCGCCAAACGGTGCCGCCTCCGAGGACATGCGTCCCGTGTTGATGCCAACCATGCCATATTCCAGAGCCTCTGCCACACGCCAGACCCGCTTCAGGTTTGAGGCATAGAAGTATGCGGCGAGGCCGTAGATCGTGTCATTGGCCTCGCGCACGACCTGATCCGCATCGTTGAAGCGAATGATCGGCGCGAGCGGCCCGAATGTCTCCTCTTGCGCGACTGCCATGACGCTGGAAATCTCGGTGAGGACCGTGGGTTCGAAAAACGTGCCATTCTTGCCGATACGCTGGCCCCCGCATCGTATTGTGCCGCCTTTCGCAATGGCATCTGCGATGTGAGACTCGATCTTGGCCAGAGCATGCTTGTCGATGAGCGGTCCGATGTCCACTCCGGCATCGAATCCGTCGCCAACCGACAAGTGCCGGATTCTTTCCACGAATTTCTTGACGAACTCATCGTGAACGCTCGATTGGACGTAAATGCGGTTCGCGGAAACGCAGGTCTGGCCGGCATTGCGGAACTTCGCCTGGACCGCACCGTCAACAGCACCGTCAATGTCGGCATCATCGAAGATGATGAAAGGTGCATTGCCGCCGAGTTCAAGGCTGACCTTCTTGATCTGGTCAGAGCACTGACGCATCAGCAGCCGTCCGACCTCCGTCGAACCGGTGAAGCTGATCTTTCGAATCTTGGAATTGGTGCAGAGTTCACGGCCCACGCGATCACCTTCGGACGCATAGATCAGGTTGACCACGCCATCGGGAAAGCCGGCCTGATGGGCGAGGGCGAACATTGCGCCAGCCACAAGCGGCGTCTGTTCAGCGGGCTTGAGCACGATTGTGCAGCCCGCAGCCAAGGCCGGCGAGATTTTGCGCGCCACCATGGAGGCCGGGAAATTCCATGGCGTGATCGTGCCAACAACGCCGATGGGCTGCTTGATCACTAGCATTCGGCGGTCTGTCGAGGGTGCCGAGATCGTCTCCCCATAGACGCGATTGGCCTCTTCGGCATACCATTGCAGATACGCCGCCGCATGCGATACCTCTGAAATGGCTTCGGCAAGCGGCTTGCCCATTTCCGCAGTCAGAATCGCGGCGAGATCGCCTGCATGGTCGATGATCAGCTGATGCCATCGCCAAAGAACGTCGCTACGTTCTCGGGCCGTCAACGCGGCCCATCCCGACTGCGCAACATAGGCCTTGTCTACCGCAGCACGTGTCTCCTCCACGCCCATATCGGGAAGCTCTGCCAAAACTTCGCCGGTCGACGGATTGACGACCTCGAACGTCTTATTGCCAACTGGTCTGCCGAGTGCCGGCAGGCGGTCGATGGCTCCAAACAGGTGCGGGGATTTCAGGCGACGGATCATCGGCAGGCACAGGGGCAATACCGGATTCCTCCTCAACGCAGCGAACATCCAGGTCGACGGGCCGTCAGTGTGTATTCTGCACCAGTGGGTTCGTCGTAGGGCCTCGGCAAAGCAGCTGGTAGACCACGCTAGCCCGATGAAAAGACAGCAGTTTCGTTAGTTTGAGTGCCCGCGGTTCATCAATTGATGGATTAAGCAGTCGGATGTTTGCTTCATCCACCATGCCTGCTGGTGGCGTGCGACTGAATTCTGCAAAAAGGCGGCATACATGCTGAGGAGCGCCATTTCGGCGAGAGGCCGCCGGACCGCCAATGCCGCGCAAGGTCGGCGAAAACGACTCCGCGCGTCTGCATGATCTGCTTGGCCCACGGGCCTCCAACGCTCTTCCCACGAGAAGCCCCGATGAAGAAGGAAGGTGTGATGAGTTTCTTTACTCATCCTTGCCGCCCAGCGGCGGGCCGACCACCAAAATGGCGGGCTCGGCCGAAAGCAGCTTTTTGGCCGCCGCCTTGACCTGTTTGAGCGTCACCCGACCGATGCTGCGGGCGCGACGCTGGTTGTAGTCGACGTCGGCCTTGTGAATCTGCAAATCCAGGAGCCGGTCTGCAATCGAGCGGGTCGAGCCCAGTTGGTCGATGGCATAGGCGCCGATCAGGTGCTTCTTCGCCGCCTTGAGCTCGGCCCCGGTCGGTCCTTGCTGCGCCATCTGCTTTACCACATCTCGCACGATGCTCAGTGTTTGGGCAGCGCAGTCCGAGCGTGTCTCTGTCGTAACCAGAAGCGAGTCAAGGGTTAGTTCAGAGCTGACGTGATAGGCAAGGCCGCGTTTTTGACGTACCTCCTCGTAAAGGCGGGAAGTCAAGTATGAGCCGCCAAGGATGTCGTTCAGCAGCACGGCCGCGTAGAAATCCGGCGCGCTAGGCTTCACGCCAGGCCAGGCCAACGTCAGCGAAGTCTGCGGCAGGTCGTAGTTCTCCTCCACCAGTTGACCGAGTTTCGGCGCGACATCGTAGACGGGGACGAGGGTTTGTTGCTCAGGCAAATCACCAAACAGCTGGTCAAGCCTTTCCCTCAACGTGTTCGCGTCAATGTCACCCACCACGGCAATATGGAGCCCGTCGCGAGCGAAAATGGCCTGGTGGAAGGCGCGGAGGTCGGACGGCGTGATGCCGGGGAGGCTCTCTTTTGTGCCTTCTCCCGGCCTTGAACAAGGATGCGCGCCATAGATCGCGCGCAGCCATTTGCGCTGAGCGATGGCGTTAGGGTCTCGCTCGCTGCCGACGATGCGGGAGACAATCTCGGCGCGGACGCGATCGATCGGCCCCTGCTCGAAGCGCGGCGCGTTCAGCGCGAGCCGAAGCAGGCCGAACGCCGCGTCCTGCTTTTTGGAAAGCATGCACATCGATCCGTAGATGTCGTCGCTTTGCGCGTCCAAACTCATTTCGGCGCCGGCATGGTCGAGCTTCACCTGGAAGGCACCGCTGTCGTAATGGCCAGCGCCTTCGATGAACAGGCCGGCCATCAGTTTGGCCATCCCCTCCTTCCCGACCGGGTCCTGCTTGGTGCCGCCCTTGAAGGCAAAGCCGATGTTGACGATTTCCACTGTGTGGTCCTCCACCAGCCAGGCGATGATGCCCTTTTCGGACTTCACCTCCTGGATGTTCATCGCAGCATGGGGCCGAGCGCCGAGCGTCATCTCTTGATTCTCCGTCTTGGGCAAGAGATAGCCCGTGGTCGAACGGTCGAACGCGAGATAGCGGGCGGCAACTGCTTTGATTTGCTCGGGGGTAACCTTGCGGATGCGATTCGGCCGTTCCTCGACATCCTTCACGGTACCGCCGGTGGCCAGCGTCGAGCCGTAGATGCTGGCGAGCCAGTCCAGGTTGTCTTCCGCAAAGATCATATTGAGCAAATAGTGGTCCTTGGCCTTGCCTAGTTCCTCGTTGCTGACACCATCCTCGGCAATGCGGGCAACTTCGGCAGCGGCCGCCGCTTCGAGATCAGCCAGCTTGGCATCGCCGCGCGGTGCGCCATAGATGGCGAACTTGGTGTCGTCGAGCACAGTGCCCTGGAAATAGACGCGGGCGCTGGAAGCGATACCTTGCTGGACAGCGAGCGCCTGGTAGAGCCGGCCGCGGTTACCGCCGCCGAGAATTTCGGCCAGCAGGTCGAGCGCTTCGGCCTCGCCCGGCTTGGCGGTGTGGTAGGACGGCACCACCCACTGCGTCGAAAAACTGGGCACGCTGACGCGGGCGTCTGAGAGCGTGACGGTGCGCCTGGTGTTCTGCTCGGGCTCAACCGGCCGGATGCGCGGCGGCAGGTCAGGTCCGCGCGCCACCTTGCCATAGGTCTTTTCGGCCAGCGCCCGCACCGTGTCCGGTTCGACATCGCCGGCCACGATCAGCACGGAGGGGCCAGTAGTACTTTTCATAGAAGACGGTGGCGTCGACGCGGTTCAGCTGCTCGATCTCCTGCATCCAGCCGATGATCGGGATGCGATAGGGGTGGTTCTGCCACAGCGTCGCGTCGATCTCCTCATGGAGAACGTCCTGCGGGTTGGTGTCGGTGCTTGAGCGGCGCTCCTCGATGACCACATCGCGCTCGGTCTTGACGACATCGTCGGTCAGGATGAGGTTTCGCATTCGGTCGGCCTCGAAGCTCATCATCAGCTCGAGCGCCGACGGCGCCACTGTCTGATAGAAGGCGGTGTAGTCGGAGGAGGTGAAGGCGTTGTTGGAGCCGCCGATCTCGAACACTGCGCGGTCGAATTCGCCGCCCGCATGGTTGGTCGTCGCCTTGAACATCAGATGCTCGAAGAAATGGGCGATGCCGGATTTGCCCGGCGGCTCGTCGGCGCTGCCGATCTTGTACCACACCATGTGGGTGACGATCGGCGCCCGGTGGTTGGGAATGACGACCACCTCCATGCCGTTGTCGAGCACGAAATCCCTCGCCTTGCCGTCCTCCCATGCGACGGGGATCGGAGCCGGCCCCGCGCCGACCAACTCGGACGCAACGGACGTCCTGCGAAGCCCATGAGTGCGGGGCTTGCTTGGTAGTTCTGGTAGGGAGAGTGGGGTTATGGGCTGCGTTCCTGGCAAAGTGATCTGTTCCTCATTTTGAAGGATCTATGTCTCCCGAACGCCTATTGGGAGAAAGTGGATCGGCACGCGACGCCGAGCCACATGAGCCGTCAGCGTGTTGCTGGGCCTGACGCGAGCCTCATCTTTGGATGCGTCCGGGAAACTTTCGGCATGGTGAGGCCATGGGAAGTCTGCTCGTTATCCATTGGGTGTTTGCGGATACCTGAGCATGCCCCGTGCCAAGTAAGAAAGCCCCGATTCGCAAGGTTTGATCCAACCTTGATACTTGCGATATCCGACATTGTCGGGCATCCGACAGAAAGCGCCTTTCGCCGGCGCGCCGGCTATGACGCTCGCCTCCTCCGGCGTGACGACGATCCTTTGGCGGGCGCCGCGCACACCGATCTGCCCGCCTATCAGCACCGCGACATCGAAGGACAGCGCGATCGTGACTGGATGGGTCTTACGCAAACATGCAGCAGTGCCACCGCGATCAGGACTTCATCCGCCCCACAAAGACCCGAGCGCGAGGGACGACGTGTAAGGCTAATGATGCCGCGCATAAAGAGGTAAGGTCCCTCGTCGTACCGGCGAGCCCCTTCGCTGGGTCTCGCGAGGGTCTGGTTTGCGAACGTCGACCGACAGCATCACGGCATGGGCGGCCCCATCGGTAGGCAAGCATTGACCGTGCCATCAGCGTTGAGGCAGCGCAGAGCCCAATTTCCCGGTGCCAGCCGGTACGTTGGAGCTTCAACTGTGGCCAGCCAAGCGGGCCGAGGCCGTGAAACTCCTGATACCCTGGACCGTCCGGATTGCAACGCACGACGCCTTGGTCTCGCGCCAACGTCCATTGACGCTCAGCGAAGCATCATGCGGACGAGCTGGGAAAGCTTGGCCGGGCCGGCGCCTTCCCAGGCGCATGGGACGCGCGACGACCCATGTGGACCTTGGATTTCACTACGCACTTACGCTGCTTTGGCCTTGTCAGCAGCCTGAGCATAAAGCGTGCTCAGCTTTCAGGGCGAGCCTCTTTCATGTTGATAGCATCTGTCGTCATTCAGGATCGCCCCATTTTCGCATGCCGCTTGCAGCTTTCAGACTGTTGTCAGCCAGGGCCGCCATAAAGGGTCTCGTTTAACGCATTCGGGAGGCTTCATCACTCGACCACATTAATTTCGGGCGGTTCGCCGGCGCTCCGAATGGCACTTAACACCAGATCCTCTCCAAACCCGTGATGATCCAAGAGGAAAACGAAAAATCCCTAAATCATAAAAAAGCACCGATACGGTCGGCTCCAGGCTGATGAAATTGCGGTCTCACTGGCCACGCACGATACTTGCGATGGCGATGGCCATTGCAAAGGCCGGTCAAGCACCCAAGACGCTGACAAGCACGCCTCCGACCAAAGCTCGATCGTTGGCAGCCTTTCTAGCCGTATACTTGGGGCATTTTGGGACGGCGATCCGGACGCCGATTAAAACCTGCCGGTCGTCTAAATGGAATGGTTGGTCCGGGTCCTTACTGGACCCCGCCAACCCGATCGGGCCGGCGCACAGGGGCACCCAGACAATTGGACACGTCGCCTTTGCGCGGCGGCTTGCACTTTCTCGGATGGCCTTTTTTCTCCCCGGGCGAAATCGAGCGAGCGGTGAGGCGGAGCCTTCGATTTTGCCGATCATGTCGTGTCGCTTCGATCGAACTGCTCAGACGATGATAGCGGCATTGATTGCCGCGGCCGAAATGCGTTGTGTGAAGTACGATTTCTACGCCGTATACATACTGCCGTACAGTTCGCCCTGTCAGCAGCCTTGCCAGCAATCCGCCCTGTGTCCAACTGTCGTCGAATTCACCGGTGTCATTGAGGAATTCGTATGATCGCCTCGAAACCATCATTGCGACCGCGGGCGGGCGACGCAAGCTCTAGACTGCCACCGATCCGCTGGATAACCATGTTAGCGATATGTAGACCAAGGCCTGAGCCCGCAGCAGGAGTAGCACCACGACTAAATCGCTTTGTAAGCCCTTCGAGGTCGGGGAGGGGCACCACCGGTCCGGCGTTTGCAATAGCGATGGTTCCATCAGTTTGGACGGAAACTGTTGTCGGAACAGTGGGCAGTCCATGTATCAGCGCATTCTCGATCAGGTTACGAAGGAGGATCCCAAACGCATCGACATCCACTTTGCGCATCAAAGTGGTGCAGCCGTCGACGTTAAGATGCAGGCGTCCGGCATATTGCGGCTTTTTCCTCAGGTCGTCGATTTCCAGCCGAACCGATCGGACAAGATCGATCGCGTGATCCGCCATGCCAACCCCCGATTCGGCTTGAGCGAGCTGAAGCACTTTTTCGACAAGGCGGCCAAGGCTCGACAGCGCTTGCTCGATGCCGCGCGCACGCATTTTGGCCGACCCATTGGGAAGCTCGGCCACTAATCTCTGCATCTGAGCGATTGAACCTGCGATCGGCGTGCGCAGTTCATGCGCACTGTTTGCGGCGAACTCGCGTTCGGCCTCGAGAGCCGCCCGCAGACGATCGAGAAGCCGATTGACGGATGCCGCGATTGGAGCCAACTCTGCCGGGAAATCGCCCAAGTCCATTGGTGACAGATTGCCGCCGTCGCGCGATCCGATCTGCTGTCGCAGTACCTCGATTGGCCGCAGCGAGCGCCGGATCACGATCCACCAAACAGCTAAGCTAAAGGGCAGGAGCACGAGTGTCGGAAGGAAGACAAAAAGTGCGCCCTTCGCGATTGTGGTACGGCGGCCATCAAGCGGTTCGGCCAACTGATGATACACGCCGTCTTGGATCTCCTCTGTGTAGACGCGGTAATCAGCGTTTCCCCAAAAGCCGTTACTCAGGGGAGCATCAGGGAAGGGCTGCTGACCCTCTTCCGGTTCGGAAATAAGCACTACCCCGTACTTATTAATAACCTGCTCACGATAGGTCCAGTACTTTTTATAAGTTGGCAAGTGGTTATTGTATTGATCAACGTGTTTTCCATTCAAGACCTTGATCAGCTCTGGTTCTCTGTACTCTGCGCTCGCCTGGAGCAAGTCATCCGAACTTTCGTTTACATTATTGCAAAAAATGAACGCAGCAATGGTTGGGGCGGCGATCCAAACCAGGAGCGTTGCCCCGCCTAACCACGATATCAGCTTTCTCGTCATGCTGTTCGAGTTCGTCATGTGACCACGAGCCTGTATCCGGAGCCACGCACGGTTGCTATTCTATCCCCGCCGATCTTCTTGCGGAGCCGGCTGACATAAACCTCCACTGTGTTGCTCTCGAACTCCGAATTGAATGAATAAAGCGCGTGCTCGATCCTCCCCTTTGAAACGACCGAACCGGGCCGGCGTAGAAGGCAGTCGAGCACCGCCCATTCGCGTCCAGACAGGTGGACCTCCTGCCCGTCGCGGAAGAGGCGTCGCTCGGCTGCCTGTATGGAAAGCGTCCCAACCGAAAATTGCGGCTCCGGAAAATGCCCTTGGCGACGTGCCACTGCACGGATGCGTGCCGAGAGTTCCCCCAGATCGAACGGCTTGACCAAATAGTCGTCGGCGCCAGCGTTGAGCCCCTCGATGCGGTGCGAAATCCGATCGCGGGCTGTCAGAATGATGACCGGCGTTGTATCAAGCCCCTTGATCAGCTCCCGCAGATAGTCGATGCCATTGCCGTCCGGCAGGTGAACGTCGAGCAAAATAACGTCGTAGCCGGCCACAGCTGCATGACCGCGCGCTCCGGACAGGCCCTCGGCCCAGTCGACCGCGTGGCCACCAGCCACCAAATGATCGTGCACAGCACTTCTAAGGTCGTCGTCGTCTTCAATGAGCAGTATTCGCATCAGGCTGCCGAGCTCCGGTATGAGGGCAAGGCTCCTGCCTTATTGATCGAAGCTGACAGTAGGCTGAACCGGCGCCAGCGAATATCTGGGGGCTTTCAGGCTGCTGTCAGCTACAATTGCAAGAAAGGGGTCGTTAACAAAGCCAAACGAAGAGGCCTTATGAAACCCCTCCTGATCTCGGCACTTTTGCTCAATGTGACCACCGGCGGCTGTACACTGGTTGGCGGGCAATTCGACGTGGCGGTCAACGAATGGCAGCCGCGCCACGCGTCAATGTCCAGGCTTGAAACTGACAGGTGTCTTAAATACGAGGGCACCGTAGCGGGTGCCTCCAGTTATCGAACAGTGCCTAGCAGGTCAGAAGTGCACTTTGACCATAGGGGTCGTCCGTATTTTCGGCGCTCGCGAACAGAGTCGACGGTCAATCGATGCGCCACTGCCAGAGTCTGGAACGGTCAAGTGTTTGTTATCCCCCGTCCGGGCCATATTCTCTGCCGAGGACCAAGAAGGCCCTATTTTCGGTGCCCACGAACAGAGCCAACGGTCAATCGATGCGCCACTGCCAGGGTCTGGAACGGTCAAGTGTTTGTGATCCCCTGTCCCGGCCGTGTTCTCTGCCGAACTCGCCCTTGTAGTCGGCACACCAAAGATCGTTAGGGCGACAGCCGTTTGAAAGTGGTGTCCCCGTCGCCCTGTTGCGCCTGCGCTTGCGGCGCTCGACCATGCCGGCGGTCGAGCACGGCATGCACGGTCGAGATCGCGGGCCGGTGCACATCCGGATACAGCCGGGCCAGCCGCTCGCGTATCTTCGGCGCACCCCATGTCGGCTTGTCTTGCTTGAGGCGCACAATCAGCTTCTCGATTTGAAACGGAAGCTGATTGGCGTGGCGATAGGGCCGCCGCGATCGGTCCGTCAGCCCCTCCAGGCCGCTGTCGTTGTAGCGCGTGAGGATCTTGTAGCCGGTCTTGCGCGAGATATCGAACTCCCGGCAAAGCACCGCCATCTTCTCGCCGTCCAGCAGCCGGGCGACGAACTTCAGCCGCTCTTCCATGACGTTACACTCCTTCCAAGGCACCTTGCTCTCCTTGCAAAGGGCCGAAAGTGTAACCCATCTATCCGGAATGAACTGTCACCCATCTTTCGGGAAGGGCAGTCATGGCCAAGGCAACTGGAAGCCGAATTTTCTTTTAGAGTATGAATCAGCGCCGTCTGCCGAAAAGCGCGTCCACGATCTTCCCTTTTGAAACGACCGTGCAGGGCTGGGGCAGACGGTAGTCGAGCACCGCCCATCCGCGTCAAGTCAGGTAGACCTCCTGCCCGTCGCGGAAGAGGCGTCGCTCGGCTGCCTGTATGGAAAGCGTCCCAACCGAAAATTGCGGCTCCGGAAAATGCCCATGGCGACGTGCCACTGCATGGATACGCGCTGAGAGTTCCCCCAGATCGAACGGCTTGACCAAATAGTCGTCGGCTCCAGCGTTGAAGCCCTCGATGCGATGCGAAATCCGATCGCAGGCTGTCAGAATGATGACCGGTGCCGATTCAAGTTCCTTGATCAGCTCCCGCAGATAGTCGATCCCATTGCCGTCCGGCAGGTGAACGTCGAGCAAAATAAGGTCGTAGCCGACCACAGCTGCATAATCGCGCGCTTCGGACAGGTTCTTGGCCCAGTCGACCGCGTGGCCACCAGCCACCAAATGATCGTGCATAGCACTTCCAAGGTCCTTATCGTCTTCAGTGAGCAGTATTCGCATCATGCTGCCGAGCTCCGGTATGAGGGCAAGGCTCCCATCTTATTGGTCGAAGCTGACAATAGGCTGAACCGGCGGCAGCGAATTATTTGGGGAGCTTTCAGGCTGCTGTCAGCTACAACTTGCAAGAAAGGGGTCGTTAACAAAGCCAAACGAAGAGCCCCTATGAAACCCGTCCTGACCTCGGCACTTTTGCTCAATGTGACCCCCGGCGGCTGCATCAGCAAATTGATTTGGGAAACAGGCGCGCCGGTTCTAATGACCGACGCAGGCCGAGGTCTGGAACAGCTGGACCAGCGAACGGCGTCTTCGGTTTTTCAGGCAACAGCCACATGGAAGAATATGATTGGCTCGACCATGCGCCGAGCTTTGTCGAACGGATTGGTCGCGGGCGCACTACCACAGATTATGGCAGGTTTACGCCCTGGCCTTGACACCCGGGGTGATCGTCACCGGCGGAGCCGCGGCGTACTGATCGGATATCTAACGTCGCTGAGTCTCTCGTCGGTGCAGTGGATCTCTCGGCTTAGCCATCATGCAAAAAACGACGGTTCCGCGACACCACTTTTCAGGTCCGTGACACAGGCTTTGTGAGCCGATCTGTTGTTCTTACCCCAGGCTAATGGCTGAACAGCTCTGTCGCCGGCTCGATGCGCCAGATGGCGCGATGTTTTGAACCCTTTCACGAGGCGACGGCAGCAGCCGACCGGCTCTCCTATCGCGGCTCCCGCGATCCACACACCCAGCAAGGGAATCTACCATGGTAATGAAGGCACCGGTTGCCGACGCTAGGAATGGGTCGGTAGTAGATCGGCTGGTCGGCATCGACCTCGCTCGGGGCCTGGCTGTCTTCGGGATGTATGCCGCCCATCTCGGTCCCGACCCCGGCGAAGGAGGACTAGTCGGGTTTCTGATGGAACTAACCCATGGGCGGCCGTCGGCCCTGTTTGCCGTATTGGCCGGTTTTTCAATCCTCCTGATTACAGGTCGCAAGGCGCCGAAGTCGGGGATAGCTGGTAGACAGGCCATCGCCAGAGTCGCAATTCGTGCCCTTGTTTTGCTCGCGCTTGGCTCAATCCTGGGCTGCCTCGGTACCCAGGTCGAAGTCATCCTAGAATACTACGGAATTTGCTTCTTGTTGGTATTGCCGCTCCATCGGCTCAGCGCATATCAGCTGGGCTTGATCGCTGCCGCTACGGCATTAGTTCTCCCGCAAGTCCGTTCCTCCCTTCTGTCGGTTGCCCCCAACCTCCTCGACCCGGTCTTCAACCTCATGGTCAACGGCTACTATCCCGCGGTGACCTGGGTTCCTTTCCTCATCGCTGGCATGGCCATCGCGCGCCTTAATCTTAATACGCTAGCAGCGCATTGGCGCCTTGGTCTGGCGGGGGTCGCGCTGGCCGTGTTGGGCCATGGGGGATCCTTGCTCGCGCTGAGTTCCCGCGCTTTGACTGAAACCTCCTTGTGGTGGTCTGACGTTGACGGCGCTTTTGAGCCTTCCAAGTCGTCATTTATAGTCAAGTCGTCATGGATAGCCGCACCTCATAGCGAAACGACGCTTTCGATCGTGGGCAGCACCGGTTGCGCAATGATCATCTTGGCGGCTTGCATGCTCGCTGTGGATGCGCTCCCGCGTCTGCGAAAGCTGGTCTGGCCAATAATCGCAGTCGGCTCGATGTCTTTGACGGCCTATGTGCTGCACATTGCGGGAATAGCCTATCTTATGAAGATAAACATTTTCAAAGACGAGAGCCTGTCCACGCTCTTTGGCTTCGTTGTGGTTATCAGCACTTTTGCGGTGCTTTGGCTGCGCGTCTTCCAGCGAGGACCGATGGAAGTGCTGATGGGTAGGGTCGCAGATCTCGCGCGTCACATCCGCTGAGCACCGCCGCGCCCCGGCCTCCCGATCACATTACGGACAAGGTGGGGCTTTGTCCAAAGCTTGTTCGCGGCAGGGGAGGGTACTTCCTCCCACCCTGCCGCCTTGTTGATGGAAGCTAAAACGGTCGCGCAGGCGCTAGAGTTGCATCGGCATAATCAGCTTAAACTCGCGAAGTTAAACCCGCGGTTGGTCTATCTCGGCCCGCCTCACCTGAAAGGCTAAGGTATCCGTTTCGGTCAAGGGTTTTAGGGGCCATTTTCGCTGCGCCTTGAGGAGAGCGTTTGCTAGGATGAGGAGCTTTCGCAACAAGATGATGACCTTTGCGGGTTTGCCTGCCGCCTTTAGCGCCTGGTATTTTGCCTTGAGGTCGGGGTTGAAGCGCAGGGCGAAGGGCCGGGCATGTAGAGGGCCTGGCGAACATTGGCCCGGCCGCCCAGGCGCGGCCGCTCCATTTTGCCGAGGCCGGCGAGGCTTGCGGCCTTTGGTTCCGAGTTCCGGCATGTCGATGGTGAGTGTGCAGGCGGTGGCATCCGATGCGCCATATGCTGGTCAGGATTTCGCGGCGCTGGACAGCGTCGGGATCGGCTTTCATGAGGGTAAGCATCGTCTGATCGATATCGCTGAGTTCACGTGGATCTGCTTCCAGCCACTCGTTGTTGTGGCGCCTGAGCAAGGCAAGCGGTCAAGGTCTGGCTCTGGTGCTGGCTGCGGTGCGATCCCCGCACGGGCCAGGTGCCGATCGTGTCGACGATCCACCTCGCCGCGACCAGAGAGCTGCTACTCTCTTCCGCTGTTCATTCTGGCCTCTTCGCAATGAATGTCATAAAATCACCTGTCGCAATTAATGGTTTTTGATTTGGCTCCAGCAGCTGGCAGATATCGCCGAGAGTTCCGCAGAGAGCGTCGAAAGTTTTGGCCGCCTTCTTCCGCAGCCGCGCCTTGAGTTTTGAGCAGACCTGTCTTGATCGGGTTGAGATCGGGCGAGCATGGCGGCAGGATCAGGAGCCAGTGCCCTTTGGCCAACCAGTGGGCGGCGCGTACCTTGCCGACAATCTGGGGTTCCGAACCCGACAGTTGGTTTTCAACCCGACAGTGGCCCGCCTCAGAGCAGGCTACCGCCCTTCGGAGCAGGCAGAAGCTAATCGAGGTTCGCGGGTTCCGGTTTGAATGTGCAGGTCGCTGCGCGCCTGATCTTTCGGTCTGGCGGCACATGACAAAAACCCTCATTTTGGCCGACGATACCCGGTCAGGAGCGGGTATCGCAGTCGAGAAGCGACCCGAGCACGTCCACAAGATGTGCCGAGTTTGCAAGGTGTGTCATTGTTTCTGTCAACGTTCGAGCGACAGCGCACGACGAAACGTCTGGCATACGCCTCGTCTGGCACGCGCCTCGCATATGTTGCAGTTGCTGCTGGAGATCAGGCGATCGAGTGGGCCTTGCAATTTTCCGATTTTGATGCGCCTAAAGTCTCGTGTACAAATCAGGCTGGCGTGAATGGCCTGCCTAAGTTGCGACTTATTACAAAGGAATGGATATGGCGACTGGAACGGTGAAGTGGTTCAACAGCACGAAGGGTTTTGGTTTTATTCAGCCTGACAACGGCGGTCAGGATGTCTTTGTCCACATTTCCGCTGTTGAACGAGCGGGCCTGTCGACCCTTAATGAGGGCCAGAAGATCAACTACGAGGTGGAACAGGATCGCCGCACGGGAAAGTCCTCTGCAGGCAGCCTCAGCAAGGCTGGCTAACGGTCCGGGAAAGCCTTGGCAAGGTTCGTCATCGCCGGAACGCATTGACGGCTCGAAACCCGGGCCGGAGCATGCAAGTTAATGCCGCGGCAGGGATTGCTGGAGCCATCATGAATTACTCTGGAAATGAGGCTCTTGGACGGGAAAGGCGGGGCTCATCCCCGCCCTTTGATTCCGCGCAGATTGGGCCAACGGCTGCTGCGCGTCCGAACGACTGTTGATACGGATTTAGGCTGCGACCTTCTTGCGGGTCCGTTTCGCCGGCGCCGTGGCTGGGGCTTCCGGCTCTTTCGGTTTGCGGCCGAGTCCCATGGTCTTGGCCAAGGCGGAGCGCGCAGCGGCGTAATTCGGCGCCACCATGGGATAATCCGACGGCAGACCCCATTTGGCGCGATATTCGTCTGGGGTCAGACCATAGTGCGTCGCCAGATGGCGCTTTAGCGATTTGAATTTCTTGCCGTCTTCAAGGCTAATGATGTAGTCCGGTTCGATCGACTTTTTGATCGGGACAGCAGGTTTTTTTACAGGCACAGGCTCTTCTGCCGGTATGAGTCCAGCCGTGCCGTTTAGAGCCCCGTGCACTTGGGCGATCAGGGCAGGAAGCTCCCCCGCCGGGACGGGGTTGTTGGAGACGTAGGCTGATACAACATCGGCAGTGAGCTCGATGAGGATGTCGGTCTTGTGGGGTTCTTCTGTCATAAACTTCTCCGGGCAGCTTGAAACACAGTTGGGCGAAGTGTCGCTTCATAGTGGCGGTTGCCGCTGAAAGCAAATGGATCGACGGGTGCGCTGCTCCTCCACCATTGAAGTCTCGGCGACGCATCCCGTCATCGTCCATCGCTAAAGGCAGCGTATTGAATTATGGGAGCGGTCGCGCCCGCCCCACCATAGCGATACAGCAAGACAATCAAAAAAGCCGGTCTTTGCTTGGCCCCAAATCTTTTCTCCTTTCGTGAACGCTGAGCTGCCAAGCTGCTACAGTTCACCTCGCGGGGCAACCGTGCACAACACAGGAGTCGCCCGAGCGATACATTCTTCACTTGCCGCTTATCAGCGCTGGTGATTGCACTTTGCAGCCTGCCTCCGGACCCGCAGCGCTCACGCTGTTGGTTTTGCGCCTGCAGGCGTCGGAAGTCGGATCGCCGCAGCTAATTTCCTCAGGCGGACGAATTCAACAAATCGATTGTTTGGATCGAAGGCATCCACACCATCGATGCCTCTAGAATAGGATCCAGCTACAATCACCGTGCTGTAATGGCAGGGACGGCCAGCACAAGCGCGACACGATCCGGCGGGTCCATCGCTGCGTTACGTATTCATGGCTACTGCATCGGGCGCTCGGTCGACCGCCTTAAGCCAGGTCGCCGCATTGCGAGACGGTGACCGGCGAGGGAGAGGGCGCTCTGGCAACGAAGCGAGGCGGGTGGCCTTGCGGGTGGCCGCGTGATGTCATCCGGCTCTCCTGCCGATCTCTGCCGGCCAGATCTGGAGCAACTGTTTTGCATAGATATGGCTCTCTTCAGGGGGCCATCTATGATGGGAGCCGAGCGCGTGTTCGAGCCGGGGAACAGGCTGCGCATGCACTGTGCCCACCTATTGCGATCGTGCTAACCTTGGTTGTTTGGACTTGCCGTTAAAGGCAAGCGACAGATTGAAGTTATGCTGCACCATCTGATTGCCTGGCTCGTTTTCGAGAGCTCGCCGATACAGGGCCTGTGCCGCGTCATGCCGCCCCTCAATGTCCAAAATCACGCCCTTCGCATTCAATGCACGTACGTTTCCTGGGGCTGCAACCAAGACGCTGTCGAGCACCTCAACCGCTTCGTGCGGGCGCTTCTGGCCCACCAAGGCATTTGTAAGTCGTATCGCCGCATCAACATTGTCCGGGTGCTGCTTCACCTCATCCCGCAAAGCCCGCTCTTGAACATCCTGACCAACTTCGCGCAAAATGCGTTCGCGCATAGCCGGATCGATTTGATCGGCGCTGAGCAACTCGGGGGAAGATGTCTCCTGCACGGAAAGAGCCGGCTTTTGCCAGCTGGCGCAACCGCCCAAAGGCAGAATGGCGAGTACGGCAAAAAGAAGTGAGTTCCGGCGCAGAAACATAGGCGATGGAGAAACTGTATTACTATTCATGTTATCTCTCAGTTATCGGGGAGGCGCGTGGCGTTCAGTTAGGAAAGGTGGGACTACTCTAACAATCCGCTGTTCGATCCGTGCGGGAGTGTGACGGATCCTGCGGGGCGAATTGTAAAGTCGGAGGCGAGGTCTTGATAAGACAGCACGGCGAGATCAACCCCGTTTCGCGTCAGAAAGCCGCGGACGAAACGTCGGACATCCATCGACGTCAACAGAATAGGGCGGGTTTGACCCGGTTCTGCGTTCGAAAGGACCTGACGTATCTGTGATAGCATCGCTTCGCTTTGCCGATCCTCCAGTGCGAGATAGGGGCCTGCATCCGAATCTCGAACCGCGCCACGCATCACATCCTCGCTCTCGCGCTCGACGACCAGGGCGGACACGATGCCCTCCGTGTTGGCATGGCGGTGGCAGATCTGTCGCTTCAAACCAGAACGGACATATTCCGTCAGCAGGGCAACGTTCTGCTCACGCTCGCTCCATTCGGCCAATGCCTCCAACACGAGACGGGTGTGGCGGATTGGGATACCTTCCTCCAGGAGGCGGCGCAGAACATCGGCAATCCGAGGAATCGGCGTCGTGCGTAGCACCTCTTTCACAAGCTCAGAATATTCCTGCTCCATTCGGCCCAGGAAATGTCGGGTCTCTTGGATGCCCACCAATCGCGGTGCGTAGCGGGTCAACGCTGCATGGACGCGCAAGGCGAGGAGTTCGCCGGGAGCCCTATGCTCCGTGCCGGCGCCCGTAAGGGCCTTTGCAGGGGTATGTTCAACCGGGAGTGTGTCCGTTTTCGGCTCACGTCTAAGGGGGACACCGCTCGAGTCGACGTGCGCTACATCGGCTCGGAGCGCCATCTGGTTTGGATCTAAGGCGTCCTGTTCGACTGGCACGCCCTCGACATCAATTCGGAATTGCGATTCAGGCAGCTGCTCGTCAACCAAGACAGGGATGCGAGGAACGATAATGCCCAGATCGGCTGTGACCAGGAGCGAAACGCGCCCAATATGTTTTTGCAATTCGGCTTGATCGACCGCCTGCATAAGATCTGGCGCTAGAAAAAATGCGATCGGGAATTCCTTCGCAGGCGCGGCTTGCTTAGGCTCCGCTGCAGTTCCACCTTTCGCATCGGCAGTGCCGGCGCCCAGCACATCAGCCTTGACAATGCTTACCGCAGCGAACACTGCGGCCAGCATCAGAAAGACGGGGAGGGGAAACCCAGGAACGAACCCCATTACAACCAGGACGCCGGCCGCCAGTCGCAAGGCTCGAGTGCTGGCCGTGAGCTGACTGACCATTTCTGTACCGAGGTTGATCCTCGCCGTCCCAGTCACACGGGTGACGATGGTCGCCGCAGTAATGGAGAGCAGAAGGGCCGGAATCTGCGATATCAATGCATCGCCTATCGTCAGCAGAGTGTAGTGATGCAGTACCTCGCCGAAGGACATGCCCTTGGAGAGCAGGCCGATCGAAATTCCACCCAGCATGTTGATGCAGATAACCACCAGCCCGGCGATGGAATCGCCCTTCACAAATTTCATCGCGCCGTCCATCGCGCCATAGAGTTGGCTTTCCTTCTCCAATTCGGCGCGCCGCCGGCGGGATTCGTTGGCATCGATGTGGCCGTTGCGTAGCTCTGCGTCGACCGCCATTTGCTTGCCCGGCAGAGCATCCAGCGTGAAACGCGCCGCCACTTCTGCCACCCGTTCGGCACCCTTCGCGAGGACCATGAATTGCACCATGGTGACGACCAGAAATATGACGAAACCCACCACGATATTGCCTGAAATGACGAAATCGCCAAAAGTATGAATAATGCTGCCGGCCTCCCCCTCGGCCAGGATCAGTCGCGTCGTTGCGACCGTGAGCGCGAGACGGAATACAGTGGAAATCAAAATAACGCCGGGCAAAGAGGAAAAATCAAGTGGAGTACTGACATACAGGGCAACCATCATCAGCAGTATGGCCAACCCCATATTGAATCCTATCAGGGCGTCGACCACCACGACCGGGATAGGCATGACCATCATCGCGACAGCCAGAAGCAGCATCAACGCAACCATTAAATCCGGGCTGGCCGGCGCACGCTTGATGAAGTCACGCAGGACGTTGGCCATCGAGACACCTTTGCAATCGGTTGAGACTTACTCTGCTGTTACGCCATGAAACGTGGCTTTCGAACTCCGAAGGCGCCTCAGCCTTGGCCAGCGCGTGACCCTGCATGAGAGCCACAAGCAGGCGCGAAATGGCTGGGCAGCAAATGTTTCCAACGCAGCCAGCTTGTCAGCACCGAGCGCGACAGGATGTTTGGCTGGCCATAGAGTGCTGCTTGATGGGGCCTGCGAGCTTTCAATATTGGAGAGCAGCAATGCGGCCATTCCTGCTCAGCAGCACACGGCTGTCCTCAATACGTTCGACCACCCATCCATCAGCCAAAATGGCGCCGACAAAATACTTCTCGCTGTCGATGACAATATATGGTTGGACCCCATGCCACACAGCTTCGACCGCGATTGCGGATGGCGCCTTCTCCTCTTTGATGAGCACTCCGTTCACCAGTGTTAGAGTACCCTTGGTGCGACGATCGAACGATTGCTGAAGCTTCTGCCAGCTGATGACCGATTCAGACGTGACGGTGCCTTCGGCGGTCACAACACCCTTTGCCGACCCAATCTTGACGTCGAGAAGACCCGCTCGATCGACTTCCTCCTGCAGCTCTTGGGCCGCTGCCTCCGTAAGTTCATTGTCAGCGCGGTGACTGATCGTTCTGGACGCGACTTCAGCCCGAAGTGAATTGGGGCTCGATCCACTTGCATTGCCAAGATAGGAGATCGTGCCTGAAAGCGCGCCGATCCCGAGTGAGCTGATTATGACCATGGCGAGCACACCGATCGGTAGGCGCGGTATGCCGGTCGAACCAGGCGGCTCTGCATCCTGCACGGACAAAGCAATGGACATCTCGCCTACGAGCAGGACGACAGGAAGGGGCACAACAACGGACTGGCCTGCGGCGATATTCCGGTTGCCCTCGATACTGAGTCCGGGTGCAAGCGCCTCCAGTTCGATCGACTTGCCAAGAAGAGTTACACGAAGGTGATGCGGTGCCAGTCCCTGCTCGACAAAGACCAAATCGGCATCGAAGCCGCTGCCGATTAAACACTTTTGAAGATCCGTCTTGCCGGTCAGACCGCAATAGTGCCCCGAACGCACTTCGAAACGGAGGGAAACGGCGTCATCCACAGAGCATCTCTCAAACAGGATAGAAGCCGCATGGCAATTGCCATGCGGCTCATTTCGGGACTACGTCGCGTCAATAAGGAGACGCGCTAGGGGGCAGTCTAAAACCCGCTTCCGACATTACGAAACGCGTTCGTCGGCGGCCTTCTTGATGGTCTGGAGATTGGTCGTTAGAGTGCGCAACTGGACACTCCTTTTCGTCGCCTCCAAGCTAACATTGGTTAGTTCCTGCACTTGCGCCTGAAAAGCAGTAGCATCAGCTCCGCTTGTATTGCCGGGAGTGCCACTGTTAGTTTTATCGGTATTGCCGGCGCTACTGGTATTGGTATTGCCTGATTTTTTATTATTATCAACTGCAGCCATGATCATTCCTTTTTCTGTTGGAGTTGTGCCGTCAATAACGGCCTGTATGACCTCACGCCGGATTTCCCGCGTCAGGCATCTTCTGTGTCATCCAAAGCTTCATCGGCCTCAGCCATCGCATCGTTCGCGAATTGGAACGCGAACGATCGCAGGATACTTTGGAAGGCTTCACTTTGTGCTGCAGACTGTGAGTTGTCTTGAAGTTGATCATTTGAAACGGTCCGGTTATCCGCCCGATCGTTCCCGCCAGCTGCCTTGCCATCATTCCCACCAGCTGGCTTGCCATCATTGCCATCAGCCGGCTTGCCATCACCAGAATGCTCGGATTTCGAATCCCCATGGCCCTTTCGGATCAAGGAAGTCCCGAGGTTGCCAACTCCACTCCCAATTGCTGCTATCATCAGGTACTCCGGCATTTGCCATTGGCGGCGACGTGTTAAAGGTTAGCCTCGATCAAGCTAAGGGCGGGAGCTTTCGAGAACCTGACGGCTTTTGACAAAAACCGGCCAGCGCAAAAACGTATGCTCTGCAGGATGTTGCTCTCGCATCGAACAGTCGACCACGATCTCGGCTGTTCGGCCAATCCCGCCGTCCACGCATGCCGCGACCGAATGGCAGCCGCAGCAGCTCGTTTGCATCCTCGATGCTGTGGTGTCGAACAGGAGACACGGTCCACGTGCTGCATGACCGCAATGACCGTATTCTTGCTGGCTCCACGGGCGCACGCAACGAGCAGGAACTCGGTCTTTGCATCACCATTCTCTCGCCTGCACATCACGGCCCGGCGCGGTGAGCTCATTGGCTTCGAGAAGGTCGGCGACCGTACGAACATGGGATGGTCTGCCGGCTTTGGGAGGCCGGTGCGGATCCTCTTCTCACCATATCGAAAGCTTGAAGCGGTCGGATTTTCTTGCCCTGTTCGTGAGAACTCCCATCGTCAGCTAATCGTCAGCCAAGCGGTCTATCTAGGCCGGCCGTGCCTGACCTTCGGATCCAAAGGTCCCGTCTCGACACTTTTTGTAACTATAGATCGAAATGGTCCGCGTGATACGCAACGCACACGCTTCTCTGAAGCAAATGTGTGACTTTGTCGGTGGCGAACGAGAGGAGTGACGCATCAATAAAATCGTCAGGCACGTGTCTAGGAAGGGGAGCTAGCCGAGTTGGTCTGATTTCATTCGCTGTTCCTGGAAATCGGCGGACTGAAGCGCTGATAATCTCAGGACATCGATGGCAACGTTGCGAAAGTCCTGTGAGCTCGGGCCAATCTTGGCCTGCTACTGAGAAGCACTTTGGCGGGAACATTACGCCGTCGCGGGTCTGGCTGACCGTGACGTTAACCGAAAGATGCCGCTGGTCTCGTCAGCCGCCAGCACAATAGCAGCACATTCTCGCCTACTACGGAGACGCAATATGAAGGGCATTGGCCGACCACGGAAATCGCAGGCTGAAACTGGAGCCAGCCGCGCGGGGCGGGCGAGCAGTTCCCTTTCGCAATCAAGTCTTGCTGCGGGAGAAGGTGGACAGTCATTCGATTCCGTTGTGGAGCAGATGCGCTCTGGGGACGCCGATAGGAGGCCCTCCTCCCTTCCAGTTGCGCGCGGTCCAGGCGATGCCCGCGAAAGTCTGCCAGGCGCCTCGATTGGCGAAGATCAAATCCTGAACACACCGCGACGTGGAGCCGCTGCGCCACCACGCGGAACCGTAGCGCCACGTGGCGCAGCCGCAAGGCGGCGCGGTTCTCCCTCCATGTCTGAGGGCGAAGCCATGGCGCCGGTCGGTAGCCAACTATCAACCGCGCAGGTGGAAGGCACCAGCTCATCGTCAAATGAAGATATCAGTCCGACACAGCTCAGAATGAACAGTCTTGTTCAACAACTGACTGATTGCGAGGCTGCGGCCAGGAAAACCGACGTCCCCGAGGAGGCGGTGGAGCTGATCAGTCGGGTCGTCGATGCAGCCTCAGCAATTCTGGAGTACCGCGCTAGCCTGCCTGCGGCTGAGGCGCAGACAATTATGCCAGACGACAAGGTGCGTAGATGTTGCCAGATCGTGTGCGACGCCGCGAATGAAGTAGACAAACTTGGCCTGTCGACGATCACGAAATTGGACAAAAAGACCAAGAAAGCGGCAGGTATGGTCGATAAACTCTACTCCTACTCCCAGGCGGACCGGCAGGAGCTGTTGATTTTAAATGTGGAGAACCACCATACGGCGGCAATTAAGTGGTGGGAAAAAAAGGCATGGCGCTCCGAACGGCAGCGATCCGCCTGCGCTGCCACCGCTAGCCTATCCAGTGGAACGCCCGTGATGCGGGAAGCCGAGCGGTGCGCACTGCGGCTGCGTGCCGGCTCGGTACTGAGTGTCAGGATCTGGCTGGTCCGTGAGCGGATCGGTCTTGCGCGGGCCAAGATTGAACTGCGGGCGAGCAGGTTCGAGCCAGATTTGAAGGAACTCCTCGTCGGTCGAAATGGAGTGGTGCAGCTGATGGCAAGCGCCGCTCAAGAAGCTCTTCGCGCCCTCTCTTTGGCGAAGGGCATAATGGATGATGGCAAAACACTCAACGCTCATGATTGCGCGGTTGTAGAAAAAATCATGGAGCGGCTTTCGGATTTTGGATTGGCGTTGCACGAGGTGCATACCAAGCTAAGCCATACCTACCCAGATGCCGGCCTCCCATTGAAACTGTTCGAACGGATCGTGGACGATGCATGGATCACTGCGCACGATGCCATGCACTTGTTGAACCTGCAGTCTCCGCCGTCAGCCATCATGGCGCCACAGGCCCAGGCGGGCGCTGCGATGCCGGCCAGGGCAGGCGCTGCGATACCGGCTGGCACTGCTGGTACGGCTGCAGTGTCAGAAGGCACTACAGCGCGAAGGAAAGGGAAGTCAAAGCATAAGTCGGCAGCTCGCGCCGGGACTTCTGCCGCCGGGCAGCCATCAACACCAGTCGCTGCGAACGCCGGCACAGTGCCAGCAGCCAAGGTTCTCGCGCGCTCGGATCAAGTTGCGAGTACACAGGTGAGAGCGCAAGAGGTGGCTGCGAGTTCGTCGGGGGCAGGCTCGACAATCGGGGGCGCCGCGTTGTCAATGGAGGTATTGACGGAGCGGCTCAAACGATTGGACGAACTTTTGCAGTTCGATCTGGCCGGTCAGCAAAGCGTCGTCTCCCAAGTGCGCCAGATGAAGCCTGAGGAGGCCGGTAAGGTCGTGGACGATGTGGCCCAGTACCTGCGAGCCCAGGCCATTGAGATGCAAACCTGTCTCGCCGGGTTGCAGGGGCGTAATGTACGCCTGCTACTCACCTCCACCCAGCTACCCAAAGTGCACGAACGCACAGACCAGCTCAAAGGGTTGCTGAACATGGTGCTGGGACAGGCCAACGCATTGAATGAAGGAAAAGCCGGCATTACGACTGATTGCATGAAGACCTACGCATTTCCGGCGCAAAAATACCTGGAACATTTGTGCAATGCCGACGAATTGATGCCGCCGGAGGCACCGGTCGCGCTGCGTGGCGAGCCAGGAAAGCTGTTTGAGATGAAGCTGCAGCCCAAGATGCTGGTCAATGGTGCGATGCCGAGCCCGATGTGGGTGCACATCCACACGAGTCGCCCCGTCATGGCCAGAAACTTGGAAGGGCTGGCTGATTCCGAATTCACCGCTTGCCACGTTAAATCCAACGAACAGCGCGGCTACAATCGAGAGCGAGAGGAAGCCGATGCTAGGTCCGGTCGCGAGAAGGTCATAATTCATCGCGGCAAACTCACCCCCGCTTTCTGTAAGTCCTTGTTGACCTCAGGGCTTGGCCGCCAACCACGCCATTCGCGTGCCGAGCTCCCGTCGGCGCAGGCTGCATGACAGGGCACTCAGAATGCGGCCGGCCACGCTGTGAGTCAGCGAGCATTTCTCCTGGCCAAACCGCGAATGCCGCTGCGCGAGTTGCGGTCCGGCGATTGGAGTCGATCGGCTACCGTCAGGGCCGATTTGCGATGTCGCGTTACCGGCTGTTGACGTGGCGGCGTATCTTGCCTCCCATCCAACTTATCGCCGAGATCGCGCCGCCAAGATCGAGGCGGAAGGTCTTCCTGCGAGCGCGGAGCAGGCATAGCCGATCCGATCGGGATCGGCGCATCGCAACGACCCAACGGTGTGGTGGAGAAAATTGGATTCGGGAGAGCTCGGTTCCAAGAGGCGGAGTTCCGGCCCGAATACAATCCGCTCGCAAGCACCCACGATGCGCATCCGCAGTTTATTGTCTGGGAGATGGGCTGGATTGCTCGGCGGCGCTGGCGCTAAGGCGGGGCTGTCGCCGGACAATTAGCATTCACTGCCAACAGCCTTGCAACCGTCACCAGTTGCAAGGCTCGGCGGCGGGTCGACAAATCACATGAAATCGTCGTCGGACCCGCTATCGCTGCTGTCGCTATCCTCGGTTTTGTGGAGATAGAGTGGAGGTTTGCCTGCACGCTGCCACTCACCGGCACTGTTCTTCGTCCATTTGTCGGGATGCTGCGTAGGGTCAAGCACCAGGTCGCCATGATCCACTTCAACAAACCCCATCGTCTGCGCGCGCGCTTGTGCTTCCGGATTAGCCGCACGCCAATTCAGCAACGGTCGGTCGCCGTCTATCCGAAGTTGATGCTCCAGCAGAATATCGCCCGCATTTTCGACGAGCGGATGGGCGACTTGAAGATCCACTATGGAAGTGACCTCAGTTCGACCAGGAAATTGTTCCCGCCAACTTTCCGATTCGAACTCGTTCATGCTGAATCCGCCTTCCATTCTCAGCAGTCCGGCACTCCGGTCTCCCAATTGGTAACTGAAATATCGCGCGTGCTCCGTATCTCGACGGATGCCATATTGCTGAGCAACGTCCGCGGTGCGCCTGGCTCGTGACGATACGAACTCCGAATACTCTTGAGGATTGTCGGCGATGTGCGTGATTTCATCACCATGAAATTGCCTCACCTGTCTCCTGAAGGAAGTCCTGTTGATCTCCACCACAGGAGGTCGGGAATTGAGGGAGTATGCTTGGGGAGCCGCCGATGATGAGGCGCCGCTACCTTCCGATCCGGATAAGTGCATTCGGGCAAATGTGTCCGCGAACCCTTCGCTTCCTGCATCCGATTGCTCGCCGGCATTATGCGCGCGGTAACTATCGGATGAGCCACCAATTCGACCATACATGACGATTCGTACTCCTATGTTTCGCAACCGAGCTCAAGTTAGCACGGCTGTTCAACATAGGGCGCTTAGTTGACGACTAGCTGACGAGGGCATTCCAACGGCTGCACCAATCAAATCCGCACTGCCGGCCTCAAAACCTCGGACTGCGCCACGCACCGGCCAGCAGAGGCTGCAAGGTCATGCCCGGAGGACTTGCCGTAGTTGCTGGGTGGCAGATCCGAGGGGAGTGATTGCCCCAGGCCCGCGGTTGCGCGGTTGGCCTGACAGAGACACTGGGGCACGGATGGCCAGCCGACATTTGCCACTAGCATGGAGCCAGGTCAGTTTTGAACTGGGCAGTCGTGGACTTCCAATGACTAGGCCAAGCCTGCGGCAAAGAATGCTTTCGCGACAGGCTGGAAATATTGCATAGGAACCGCGTGGCCGAGTTTTGTAGTGCCTATCAGCTGACGCGCTAAGACATGGTCATGGACGATCGTCAGGCGTAGTGCCCGCGCCTCGCTCAACACATGTGAAACGCGCTCACCTTCGGCACGGCAAACTAAGAACGGCACCCCGGTTTCACCGCGAACGTAACGCAGACCGATCAGGACCGCCCTTCCTGTTAAGACCAGCGTGGCGCGATGCACGCCAAGCGCAGGCTCGTCGGCCGCCTCCTCGCGGATGCGACGCTGTTCACCTTTCAACTCTGGCGCTCCTTGCTGATCCTTCGACTCGCGCGTCACTTCGGTATTGGTCATGCGCATTTCGCGCAGATACAACGCGCGCTGGAGCAGAAGATCGATCAGTCCGCCGACCAGCAGTGCGCCGGCGCCAATTCCCATCAGCAATTTTGTCTCCATAAAGATGAGGCCAACACAGCCCATGCCGCAGATCGGCAGAGGGACCATTGTCTTCCACATCCCGAGAAGGACAATGGAAAAGGTTGCGCTGAGAACCAATACCTTGAACATGGTCTTGCAGACTTCGACCATGGAACGAGCAGACCCCAAGCGCTTCAGCCCTTCAAAGGGGTCAATTTTCTTAAAGCTGAGCTTCATCGGCTCCAGAGAGAAGACAAATCCACCATTGGCTAGCAGGCTGGCCAAAATCACCGCGGCGACAAGGGTTCCAAGCAGCGGGCCAACAGCCGCGACTGTGAGTTGGACGAGCACAACCAATGCCTGCGGCACCGCGGTATCGAAAGGTAGGCTCTGCAACTTGGTGGCTAATAGGAGCGCTTCCCGGCATTTGTCCTCGATCACGCTGCCTCTTAGCCAAAGGTAGCCGAGCCCAGCGCAAGTCCCGACCGCGCGGACGAAATCGGAGCTACGTGGCAGCTGTCCTTTTTTGCGCGCTTCACTTAACTTCTTCGGGCTGGCGGCGTGTGTCTTCTCTTCACTTGTGTCGCTCATGGCAGCAATTTGTCGAACCACTCCAGCACGCCGTTGGCACGTGTGACCTCCAGTTTCATGCTCTCCACCAGATAGGCAGCGTAGGTGACCATGAGAACTGGAAAGACAATGTTCTTGATTGCCGGAGACAGTTGGCTCGCCTTAAATTGCGGGGCAAAGCGACGCAGCAGCATCATCGATATATCAATCAGTATCAGGAAGAACACGACAGGCCCCGATACCAATAATGCCGTGCGCATTATGCTGTCGAGAAGCCCCAACAACTCCATTGCTCCTGGCCCACTCAGTGTCGGGTGAAACTGATACACCGGCCAGATCAAGTAGCTGCGGTACAGGACACTGATCAAAGTTTCCAGGCCTCCTGATCCGACGAATATGGCAATCGCAGTGATCCCCAGAAAAACGCCCATCGCGGAAGCCTGACTGTTCGTCGCGGGATCGGCCGAAGCGGTCGGGCTGCTGATGCCGCGTTGGTTGTCGATAAGCTCCCCGGCAGCCTGAAGGCCCCAAAGCGGAATGCCAAGAAAAGTGCCAAGGAGTACACCGACAAAAACTTCCTTGAATCCGAGCAGGGTTAGCTGGATCAGGCGCGTATCAGGATCCAGCGCCGGCAATCCGCCGCTGACGTGTGCCAGGCATGGTAGTGCGAAGCCAACAGCCAAACAGCCCCGGATCAGCCCACTGATCTGCGAGCGTGTGAATACGGGAAAGATCAGCATGATGCCCATCGCGCGGGCTGCCCCAAGACCTGCCGCAACGACGAGTTCGAGAGCCGTCTGGATCAGAATTTGAATATCGGCCGATGGCGCGTCCATGGGGCGGACTAGTAGCTAAGTGTCATTGCGGGAAACTCGGTGAAGATCTGATCGGCTAGCTCTATGAGCGGGGCGCTTAGCACAGGAGCAAACAGCCCAATCACCGCGACAACGACCAGAAGCTTCACGGTGAGCGGCAAGCTTTCATCCTGGATCTGCGTCGCCGCCTGGAGGATGCCGATGACGAGGCCGACAACCACTGATGCAATGAGCGGCGGTAGAATCCAGATCATGAAAACCACCAGTGATTGGCTCATAAGAGTAATGATGCTGGATTCAGTGATGATCAGCCTCCCGGTAACGTATAACTCAGCACAAGCCCATGCATCAATTTTGACCAACCATCAATGGCAACAAACAAGAAGATCTTGAACGGGACAGATATAACAGTTGGTGAGACCATCGACATACCCATTGCCATCAAGATAGTTGTCACTATCAGATCTATAACAATAAAAGGCAGATAAAGTAGAAATCCTATCTCAAATCCGCGCTTCAATTCTGATAGCAAGAAAGATGGTACAAGTATTGCAAAGTCATCAGGCGTGGCTGCAGCGTGCATTTCCTCTGGCCAGACCTTTTCTGTCGAAGATAGGAAAAATCGCCGCTGCTCTTCATTTGTGAATTTCTTGAGATGCTCGCGCAAGGGCTCACTTCCGGCTTTAGCGGCGCTTACCCAGTCGTCGAATGTCTGATAGTGGAGCTTGGGATCCGACATGCGGTCATAGGTCTGCTCAGCAACGGGCGCACTAACGAACATAGTGAGGATCATCGCCGCGGCGTACAGCACCACATTGGGTGGTATGGTCTGGGTCCCGAGCGCATTGCGGACGAGGAAAAGAACAATTGATACCTTTACAAAGGCCGTTGTCGTGGCAACTGCTAAAACCAGCAGACCGAGTCCGGCGGTAACCGCAAGAAGCGCCAGGATTGTCGGCTGAGCTTCACTCATTGCATGCAAACCCGCCACGGAGCCTGATGCCCAGCTCTTCTCCGATGCGGACAATGTCGCCACGCCCGATACGCTGACCATTGGCCACTATGTCGACCGGGCCGTCGATCGGCCATCCAAGTTCAAAAATATGCCCTTCGCCGGCACTTCTTAATTCCCCAAGAGAAATAGGCCAGCGGCCGCATTCAAAGACAAGCACGATCTCGACATCGTCGAGATCCTTAGTAAGCTCCAGTTGCGATCCGGGTTGTGTCATATGCGCACTCTCCAAAGGACACGGTCGCGGGCGGAAAGGCCCCCGCAAGATTAATTCATCGCCGTCAAGATCCGCCTCGGCGCACAACTGGCCGACAGCTAGGGTGATCTGGCCGCGGCCGAACGGCGCAATATCGGGCAACAATGCATCACCGACACATGCGCTTCGAAGAAGCGCCGCAGGAAGGCGAAGCGTGCCGACCTCTCCTGCAACAATGAGCGGGAGCTCTGGAGGCAGCCCGCCCAGCTGCCGCGGCAACTGGGCAAGCAGTTCGCCTAGCGCGCGAAACGCAGGCGGTACTAAGCCGTCAAGTGGCGTGAACAGGAATAGACGGCCCTTGCCCTTGACCGCGCCGAAAATGATGTCGAGTTCAAGATGAGGAGCCAGCATCGTGGCTTCGCATACCCGCACGAGTTGCACGTTCAGACGCGTCGTCTCCTCCAGTCGAGTGACAAGCGGCTCCAGAGCGAGTTCGAGAATTAGCGAAGCAGTTGGCTCGGAAGGGAAGGCCAAGCCGTTCTGCACTGTCGTGATGAACTCCTCTACGAGCGGGCGCGACAGTGACAAGATGACCGTTTCGGCTCCCACTCTCCAGACGCAGTCAAGCATCGGAATGGCAGCAGGTTCCTGCTGCCAGACAAGCCCTGCCGTTCGCACCGATAGCGGCACCTCGTTGATCCGGCTTTGAAACGGCGTGCGCGGCGCTGCTGTATCATTGAGCCACGAGACAACCGTGTGGGACAGTTTCAGAACTGGTTCGAACATGGCGGGTGTGACCGCAGCGCCTATCAAAGACTGCACGGTCGTGTCATTCGGACGACCTCTTGCGACCGTCGGATCCGGTTGCGCGGCATTTAGGCAAGCGACCCCCTCGCATATTTCAGCAGTATCTCATCGTCGGCCTCGATCTCGGCTGCGGCCTCCGAATGAGTCTCGACGGCGCGCCGCACGTCGTCCTCGATTTGTTGCCATTTGTCCCTTGCCGCCGAACATATGACCCATAGCTCCCTCGTCCTGGACGCCGCCATCTCAGCCTCCTCTTGAGCGATTTGGGTATCATCAAGCATCTGCCGTCTGGAATTGATCTCAGCGGCAAGTTGTTCAGTGTGAAGGCGGTGACGGTCGAGCGCTGCGCTAGACAAGTTGTCGAGTGACATCAGATGCTGATAGAGCGCTGCTTCTTTTCTTGAACAATGTTGCTGTATCATTGCAAGCTCCCTAGAGGCATTTTGTACGGCTGAGGCGGCCACATCGCGCTGGGCTTCCTTCTTGGACAGCTCGCCAAGGGCACGACGCTCTTGCATTTCCTTCAGAAGCCGTAACCTCGAAGACTGAATCCAGTTTACGCGGTCAGACGCGACATCCATGCGACCGTCTCCTCGAAATCTGACGCGTCATCTTCGCTCTGGCGCAGAAACTCCCTCAGTTCGTCGATTGACGCGACAGCCCGGTCAGTCAGGGGATCTCCACCTGGCTTGTATTCGCCAACATTGATCAAGAACTCGGTCTCGGCATAGCGCGACAGGAGCTCGCGGAAAATGGATGCTGCCTTGCGATGTGTCCCCGAAACGACTGCATCCATGACGCGGCTGCGACTCTGCAGCACATCAATAGCGGGGAAATGCGATCGCGCCGCAATAGCGCGTGAGAGGATGACATGGCCATCGAGAATACCACGCGATTCCTCGGCGATTGGATCACCCGTGCCATCACCCTCTACAAGCACCGTATAGAAGGCCGTGATTGAGCCCCGCTCACCCATGCCGGCGCGCTCGAGCAGGCCTGGCAGCATGCCAAAAACGGAAGGAGGAAAGCCCCGTCGCGTCGGCGGCTCACCCGCAGCAAGGCCTATTTCGCGCATAGCGCGGCAGAAGCGCGTCAGCGAATCCAGCATGAGAGCAACGCGTAGGCCTTGATCGCGGAAATATTCCGCGAGCGCAGTCGCCATTGGAGCGCATTGCGCACGCTCTACCGCCGAGCGGTCGGATGTTTCAACCACGACGACCGTACGGAGAAGGCCCTCTTCACCAAGATTCCTTTCGATGAATTCACGAACTTCCCGTCCACGTTCGCCTATGAGCGCCACTATGACGACGTCAGCGGCGGCACCCTTTACGATCTGTGACAACAGCGTCGACTTGCCACCACCTGGCTCGCCATAAATCCCGATCCGCTGGCCCTCGCCGCACGTCAGCAGACCATCGAGGACACGGACCCCAAGCGGGAATGGCCGCTCAATCATGCGCCTCGTCATCGGATTGGGGGCTCTGCCATGCAGGGGCCGAGTTTCGACGGTCTTGATTTCGCCTTTGCCGTCCAATGGGCGGCAACGACTGTCGATCACGCGACCGAGCAAATCGCCGCCGACGGGCACCTCACGCATTCGGCCAGTGGCCACGACCTCTGCGCGGCTGGATAGGCCCACCAAGTCCCCGATCGGTGTCAGCAATACACCATCACCCGACAGGCCGATCACCTCGGCCTCGAGCGACAGCCCGGTTCGCGGGTCCTCTAGGAGGCAAAGTTCCCCAATACGAGTGTCTGGCAAGACGGCATGAACCAGTGTGCCGATAGCCCGCGTGATCCGACCGCGCACCGCACGCGTGTCAATTCGCTTGGCCGCAGCCCTCAAAGACGAGATTGCTGGAACGAGAGCTCGAGTGTCGGCGTCAGCGTTATGTTCTGGGACGGGCTTTCTCATAGCTCGCCTTTCTCACAGAGCGTCCCGAAACCAAGGCGCAGCGCGCGCATCTGGGCGTCAAGTCCAAGGTCAACATTGCCGTACTCGCTCCACAGCACGCAGCGTTGCGGCGACAATGTCGGGTCGGGCTCGATCCGCACCCTTGGTCGACCATCCTGGCCGTCGCATCGAGCAAACTCTCGTGCAAGCATGTCGACTTGCATGGGAGAAACATGAAGGCAAACGTCGGCGCCGCTGTATTGACACTCTATGGCGTGACGAACAGCCCTCACCAATAGCTCGCCCGGATCGAAAGCGCCGATAAGATCGCTCAATATTTCCATCACGAGCTGCGGCAATTCCTGCTCCAGAGCCGCCTTTCGTCGCGCGATTTCGGAGATTGTCTCCGCAATCAACCCTGCCATCTCCTCGGTGCCTGCATTCGAGCCCTCCATGTGGCCGCGCGCCCACGCCCGCTGGTAAACCGCGCGTGCCCAGTTTCGAACGCGCTGCCGATGCCGTTCTGCCGCGGCAAGGGCTTGCGCGGCGCTGTGCCAGGTTTCGAGCTCGCTCGCGGGTATCAGTGGTCCGACTGGACGCATCTGCGGCGCTATTGGCCCCTCGGAAAGTTCGACTGTCATTTCACCGGGGTCTCTGTCTCAAAATGAGCTACTACAAGTGAAAGCAATTGGCCGGCGGCGGTCCAATGCTCATGTGCTGGAGTCTCCGCGGCAGTCCCCTCGGGCAATCGAAGAAGCACGCGGTTACGCTCGGTCGCTGAACTGTCCTGGAGCCAAGCTCCAAGACATGCGTGTCCATCGTATTCGATTTGCTGAGCGAGTTTTTCTGGGTCCGAGATCAGTCTTTTGTCAACAGCATGCAGCAGGTGTCGGATTCCGAATGCGTGTGCATCCACGCCGATGCGTTTAACAAGGATGGCAAGCTCAGGCTGAGAGACAAACGCGACCAGCGAACGGGCATGCCAGATACTACCAGCAAGAAGGGCCGCTCGATATGGATCATGCCCGCGTAGAAGGTCCGGCCTGCAGCCGATGTGGTTCAGATCCACGTCATCGTTGCCCAGCAATTCTGCCAGCCTTGGATGCAGTCTGGAACACTTCTGCAACTTCACTAACGTTTCGGCCGATAACGCTGGATCAAGACGCGCCGCAAGACGGGTTGGATGGGCCGAAGCCGCAAGCTCGCTCGCGCCCGGAAAGTGCGGACCATCAGGTCGGGCGGTCTGTATAGGCATTGGCAATGAGATGTCACCCACGTCCAATTGCAGGCATTCTTTTGCGAATGGCCTCGACAGCAGAAGCATCCCGGCGCCCCTCGACCTTGGAAACGCCGGTTGATTGCTTGCGCCGACGCGTAACAACGCCGATCAAGAGATAACAGGCCACGGCGAATACGGCTGCGGCAAAACCTGTTACGGTCGCCAGAAGTGGCGCAGGAAGAGGTAGTGATGCTTGTGGCAAAACAGCAGTCGGATCGGGCCGTTGCTCGTGTGCGGACCGTTCTACCGGCACCAAAACCACTTCCACCTTATCGTAGGACAGGCCTTCGATGCTGTCGGCTACAAGCATCTTTATCTTTGGCAGCAGAGCCGCGACATTTGTTTTTGCGTCGTGCCTGATAAACACCGAGGCCGAGGATGGCGTGGCACCGGCTCGCACAAGGTCGTTATGCGGCAGCACGACGTGAACACGTACAGAAAAAACGCCATCGATATCGCTGATCGTCCGCGACAACTCTTCGCTCAGGGCATACACGTAACGGGCACGCTCTTCGGTCGGCGAGGCAATCAGGCCTGATCCTTGGAATATCTCACCGAGGTTCTTGAAGGATTGGCGCGGCAGCCCCTTGGCGTTCAGAAGGTTGATTGAGAAGGCGAGCAGCTTTTCGTCAACCTGGATCGTGCTGGTTCCATCCTTGGCGACCACCCGGATCGCGGCGACCCCGTTGTCTTCAAGAAGTGCGAGCATTTCATTTGCCTCACGCTCTTGCAATTGCGTGTAGAGGTCGGCTTTGCAAGCAGTGAGGGCGACGAGAACTGGCAGCATGACAAGTCTAACCGACCGCCACCCTGACAGGCCACGCATGATTTCGCCCTCGGCCAAGCCAATCATGCGCGCGGTTCAGCCTTCCTTCAAAAGTTTATTCACGGATGATGTGACGCCGCTGACGCCTTTGGAGATAAGCGCCACCTGGGTGACGCCGTTGTAAACATCCCGAAGACCAGCCATCATCGTTTCGAAGTCTTGCCCTTGTTGGGGAATGCCCGAGATTCCGGTTCCCGCCTCACCTGGAACGGGAAGCTTCTGCGCCGGTCCCGGTAGAGCGCCCTTCGAAAGGGCTATGTCATGGTCGAGCGCGGGGAAGGAAACAGTGTTGTGTGGATATAGGGAGGAAATCGTCTGCAACACGCGATCGCCCATGCCGCTCGTCGGCGCAGCCGCGCGCTGAACATCCATCGCCGCAGCAACTGGCGCCGCACTCGCTGGCCCCGCGGCGGCATCGTTTTTCAGCGAGTCGGCTGCATGCCCTAAGGCGCGCTCAAACTGGGCCTGCTCGACAATCGACGGTGATCCGACCCTGGGGAGGCCAGCCGTTAGAGTGGCAGAGATCGACGTGACAGGCATCATCATGTAAGGACTCGGTTGCTCTCTCTGACCGGGCGAGCCCCGCCCATTCATCACCCGGTGTCGGCGCAACACTCCTAGGGGGGCAAGCTGACAACAAGCTGACTAACGGCGGCGTCATTTCGACAATCTAAAATCTCTTCGGCAATTTAGTCACTTGTGATGATTTCAGCGTTTGGTTTATCAGTGCGACATGCCGAGAACGCTTATCCAACCCGTCACCCTGCATGTTTTGAGACTTCTTTGTGCCGGGTTTTTTCTGTCCACCGGGATTCACCCGGCGCATGCAGTCCCGCTGTCCCTTCCGGCGACACCCTATAGATACACGGTTCTGGATCAGGAGCTCGCTGCAGCGTTGCAGGAATTCGGCAACAACCTGAATATCAGGGTCAACATCAGTCCTGCGGTGAAGGGGCGAATTCGCGGACGTATGCCTGATTTGCCACCGCGCGCGTTCCTCGACCGCTTGACGAACCTTTACGGTCTACAATGGTACTATGACGGCCTTGTGCTCTATGTGTCTGCTGCACAAGAATCGCAAACTCGAATGCTTTTGATGACGTCGATTCGCTTCGATGCGTTCAAGGGGGCTCTCGACAAGCTTGATATCTCCGACGAGCGCTATGTGGTCAAACCCGTGCCAGGCAATGGCCTCGTCTTCGTTTCCGGTCCACCGCGCTTCGTCGCACTCGTGGAGCAGACCTTTAACGGCTTGGTGGCGCAGGCGCAGGCGCAGACTCACATAGCGGCAACGCCAAAGGAATCAGTGCTGATCTTGTTTCGCGGCTCCTCCACTACGGTCGTTCGCGACGGACGACCGGATGCTTCTTATTCTTCTGACATCCCACAACAGGATAGCGTTGGCGGGAAGCCTGAGCTGGGCAAGAAATGAACATTGAGGATTTCCCGCAGCTCTGAAGAACATGACTGCGGCTACCCCTTTGTGAACTCTTCGCAAACTCGTCAGTTTCTCGAAAGCTAATCCGCTCATGATGAGTCCCGGCAGCTCTCGCGGTGACTCCGGCCATTGTGTTGGACCGAACCTTGGAGCCGGCCCGGAACACAGCAATTGAAGGCAGGGCAGGCGCATTCGTGACCTGCCGACGCTTGGAATTGTCGAATTTTGTGAAACGCAAGGGATCTTCTGTCGGGGTCTCTTGTGGGGATTTCAACGTCACGTCTGAGGATGCATAATGTCGGCCAGTAATCTTTCAACTTTCTACCGCTCAAATTCGCTACAGTCCGCAAGGGGTTGGCCGGGCCTGAAAGTTTCCCATTTTGCGACCCAGCATCAGCAAAGTGCATCGTGCTTCGAAGCGATGCTGTCCACTTGTGTGCTGGCAGACAAGCCCGGCTCTTTCGCGCAAGGGGATCTGCCAGCGTCGAATCTTGATTCGACAATGGATAAATTGCGGCAGGACCCTTTGGGCCATCTGGCACCGGATGTCTTGACATTGAATGGCTTGGAGCAACACCCACTGGATCTGCTGCCGCCAAATATGAGGGCGGCTCTCAAGGAGGACCAATCGCAACGCTCCAAGGCGACTGAAGCCCAACATCTGCTCGGCGTCACTCCGAAGATCGAGCCGGCTCCCAGGCCGAGCCCCGGAATCACGTGGAACGGTGGGTCGCTGACCACGGCTGAGTTGCAGATTGTTGCGGTACTCAACCGTCACAAGGACAAATGCCCGCTTACTTGGAAGTCGTTGACCGACAAAGCCAATGATCCCTCTACGCCACCGGATCTGAAAGCGGCGATCCAGGGACTGCAGCAGGATTCGGGACTTTTTTATGCGATTGGCTCGCAGGGCGACGGCCGCTGTGGAGGCAAGATCAACGCCAAGGACTTGGCCGGATTTTCAAACCACCACCCACAAGTTGCTGCATTTCAGGAAGCCCAAGCGCGAAGCTACGAGCAGAACTACATACCATCCGACGGCAGCGGAGGTTTGCAGCCTTCGGTCATGACCTTGAGCGATGCCTTGCGGGAGTTTTACCGGTACTCCGAAAATCTGTCCAAGGACCTGAGTCTGGATGAGTTCAAGAAAATGGTCGGCGGCGAATCGAAAAACGGCAAATTTCCGCCCCAGGTCATTGCGGCGGCGCAATATTTCCTCGATCACCCCGATGCTTGGAACCAGTTGTGCGGTGGCTCGAAAGGGAAGATGCACAAAGAGGATTTCCTGCAAGTCGCCTCATCGTCGATGAGCCTCACGCAAACTGAGCTGAATACGGTCGAGATGATCAAGGACCATCAGGACACGTTCTTTGGAAGCGGTGTTCTGACTCGCGACAAACTGGCGAAAATGAAAGACGACAAGAGCCTTGATCCGAAAGTGCGGGAAGCAGCCTCTCAGCTCCTTTCAGATCCTCTTCTGTTTGGCCTCCTGAACAATTCGATCACGGGCTATAAGACCCATCATAAATTCTTCGACTTTGGCGGCGGGCATACGGTTGATTCCGGCAATATCAGCAAAAAAGACTTTGCCCATTTTTGCACAAACATGTCGTCTGCGAACCGCAACGTTCAGCAGCCAATCACCCACGGCGCCCAAACCGCAGAAGAGCAGAATGCCGTCGCGGACATGAAGATGGGCCTGATGGACCAGCCTGACATTAAGTCAGCCAAAAAGAACGGCGGGGCCGTCATGCACGTCGTCGACTCCGTGCTCAAAATCGAGACGAAAGTGCTCGACTTGGCGGCAACGGCGGTGGGACTGCTCAGCTTCATTCCGGGCCTCGGACAAGTAGCCGATCTTGCCTCGATGGTTCTCGAGGCTGAGTCGCAAGCAGCCAATCTCCTGCGTACGGCCATTAACGGAGGCGATATGAAGCGAGCGCTGGAGGAAGCTGGCCTCAATATGGCCGCGCAGGCGATCGGCCTTATCGCAGGCCCCGAGGTCAAGCTGGCCATTCGAAATGGGCTCGTAAAGCACCTGATGGAAGAGGCCTTGGCGGCAGGCATTGATCTTTCGGTCTCGACGGCGCAGGACTACGCAGAAGGCTATGTGAATAACCTCAAAGCGCGCCTTGCAGGCGGCCCTGAGCAAAGCCTAGGCCTTCCGAGCATGCCATCATTCCAGAGTGTGGCAAGCAATGTGCCCTTCGTCGGCATTGCCTTATCCTAGCCGTCGCCTTGCGCGGAAGCTTTGGCTCGCGCGCTGACATAAGGGTCATTGTGGCACAAGCAGGGGTTCATCCGCATCAACGCAGCGGTGTTCCTGACGCCATCTGGATCGGACTGTGAGGGGGATGTCCGAAGTCTGTGAAGGCTTCGGTATATGACGACTTCAGAGTTACGCTGAGCCCAGCCATCTCGAGCCGGTGCGCCGGGTCGAGGTTTTCACGGGCGCCGGCCGGCAGCGGGAATGGTCTCCGGAAGGCACGGCGCGGATGGTGGCGGAGCGGCGCAGCCGAAGGAACGGCTGTCGCGCGCCCAGGGCGGCCTCCCGAACAGCAGACGATGATCTCCTGCCTTGGGCCTATATCCTTGTGCCCACGCTCAAGGCAGTCGGCTGAAAACAGCGCTGATTTAAAACAGCATTATCCTGCACTGCACCCTCGATCCTTGCGCTCACCGATCGCTCGTCGACACGCACGCGGTCAAGTCGTTATCGGCGCTATGCCGATGGGCTTCGAGAGCAAGGTGGACGCTGAGCGGTGCGTCAGCCTCAGGGCGCGGCTGGCCAGCTTTGGGTCTCACGCTCTATGACGGCAACACCCGGCTGATCAACTTGGCCTGTTCGCGGGCTCCCGGCAGCGGCGCGGAAGCCACGGTCCGCCTTCCTCGGCTTCAGGCCAAAGATACCGCAGCATGCTCCAGAGCTATGTCTGCCGCCTCCGCCCCATCGTCGCTGGTCATGTGGAAAGGACAAGCAGGCTACGCACCCCATAATCCCGTCGGGCAGGATTCGACAGTCGACGGCGAGACATTCGCCAAACCTCACCCTTGATTCTCAGCAACGTTAAAAAAAATTCACATAATGTTCGTGAGTGTAGTCTCCTGTCAGGTGGTACATTAGCCCCAATATCTGGCGTCTTAGTCGTAGAAAGGACTGTGATCCATCTTCCATTAGCATCCATACCAGCGGATTTACAGCAAATGACGAGAGAGGTCTCATGCGGATTGATGGGGATAGAAGGGCTAGCGGCTTGCTGCATCCCGTCCGGGTTGATGCCAACCAATGTTGACACTGGTAAATCGCCTAAGGACGGCAGCGCATCTTGATCGCCTTCGAATCCTGGGCCTTTGCGCGCATGCGGATCTAACCGTCGGCGAGCTGGCCGATATTACCAGTCTGCCTCGCGAGCAGGTTCGACGCCACGTTCGGCGGCTGGGCAGAGCCAACTTTCTTTGCTGCAACGAACAACGTCCGCAGTCTTCGTACCATATGCAAGCAGGAGGCAAGGATGGCGGGCTGGCTCAATTGGTGGTCGATCTCCTGCCCCACGATGATGGCCATCATAAAAGAGACCTACAACGCCTGGAAGCAATACAAGACGCGCGGTTGAAGGGACCGCCTGCTTGATCGTGAAATAGATCAGTCCAAATGGAGCGCGACTACCATGGATAACTCCGCCGGCGGCGCCATCGCGCAGCCCGACACTTACGGGCGGCCTCACTTAGCCGCCGTCGACTCCCGCGTTCACGAACTGCTTCTAAGACAGGAGCGTCAGGAGCGGACAACTCTCAAACTGATCGCCTCCGAGAACTTTGCCTCCTCGGCGGTGTTGGAAGCGACCGGGTCGATTTTCACCAACAAGTATGCCGAGGGATACCCCGGTGCGCGCTACTACGCCGGAAACGAGATCGTCGATGAGCTTGAGACCCTCGCGATCGAGCGCCTGAAAGCGCTATTTGGCAGTGAACACGCCAACGTCCAGCCTTATTCAGGCTCGCCAGCCAACCAGGCTGTCTATCGCGCGCTTTTGAGCCCCCGTGACAAAGTCATGGGCTTGCCTTTACCCGAAGGCGGCCATCTGACTCACGGTTGGTCCGTCAATTTTTCCGGCAGCGATTATCAGCGCGTCCCGTACAGGCTGCACGAAAAGACACAGCAAATTGACTATGACCACTTGCGCGAGACCGCCAAGCGGGAACGCCCGAAGCTAATTTGGGTCGGCGGAACTGCTTATCCGCGTATTTTTGACTACGCGGCAATGGCCGAAATTGCTTCGGAGGTGAACTCGTATCTGGTGGCTGACATCGCCCACATCTGCGGCCTGGTTGTCGCAGGAGTGCATCCGAACCCCGTGTCCCATTGCGATGTGGTCACCAGCACCTCTCACAAGTCGATCCGCGGTCCCCGGGGTGGCTTCATTTTATCAAGGAATGAAGACCGTTATCAGCCCCTCCATCATCCGAAGAGCAAACACAATCTGCGCCGTGTTCCCTCTTCTGCAGGGCGGACCGCATATGAATACTATCGCCGCGCTTGCCGTCGCTTTGCAGGAAGCAGCGAAGCCGACCTTTCGTGTCTACGGTCAGCAGATCGTGGACAACGCCAAGGCTCTGGCCCAGGCGCTTCTGGAGCGAGGTTATGAACTCGTCACTGGGGGCACTGACAATCACATGCTGATCCTTGATCTTCGGAACCGGCCGCTGTCAGGCAAAGCCTATGCGGAGCGCTTATCGCGTGCAGGCATCATTGCGAATTTCAATATGGTCCCGGGCGACCGGCGGCATCCGGCGCTGACAAGCGGCATCCGCTTAGGGACACCAGCGGTGACGTCCATGGGCATGCGCGAAACGGAGATGGTGCAGATCGCCGCTTTCATCGACTCGGTCTGCCGCCAGCCCGATGACCAGGAAGTTCATGCGAGCGTACGAAGAGACGTTGCCGACTTCTGCACTGCGTTCGATGTTCCCGGCATCCGCGACCGATAAGCCACCCCAATCCAGAAACTCCTCACTAACTCCAACACTTGAAGCGAGGGCATCTATGACCAGGCAGTTCGTGTTCTCTTCCGAATCCGTCGGCGCGGGACACCCCGATAAGATGGCAGACAACATCTCAGATGCCATCCTCGATGCGGTCCTGCGCACCGATCCGAAGGCGCGCGTCGCCTGTGAAGTGTTGGTGAAGACGGGGATGGTCGTTGTGGCTGGCGAGATCACCAGCCATGCCCACATCGATTACAGCCAAGTCGCCCGCGATACGATACTCGATATTGGCTACGACGATGATGCGATTGGCTTTGATGGTCGACGTTGCGCCGTCGTTCTGGCCCTCACCGAGCAGTCGCCCGACATAAGCCAGGGCGTTGATGAAGGACGAGGGCAGGATCTCGGGCAAGGGGCAGGGGATCAGGGCATCATGTTTGGATTCGCATGCAACGAGACGGATACATTGATGCCCCTGCCGATCCAACTCGCTCACCATTTGACGAAAAGACAGGCCGAGGTCCGGAAAGCGGGACAGCTTGGCTGGCTGCGTCCGGACGTGAAATCTCAAGTGTCGGTACGCTACGAAGGGCTCCGCCCGGTGGCGCTGGATACCATAGTCCTGTCAACGCAGCATGACGAAGCGGTCTCACAAGCCACGGTCCGCGAAGGCGTCATTGAGGAGATCATAAAACCGGTCCTGCCGGCCCACCTGGATACTTCGGGGATCAGATTTCTGGTCAACCCAACAGGGCGGTTCGTGGTCGGTGGGCCTGCCGGCGACTGCGGCCTCACAGGACGGAAGATCATCGTCGATTCCTACGGTGGGACCGGGCGTCACGGCGGCGGTGCCTTTTCGGGCAAGGACCCATCCAAGGTTGACCGCTCGGCGGCCTATGCCGCCCGGTATGTCGCGAAGAACATCGTTGCCAGCGGCCTTGCAGAGGTCTGCGAGGTTCAGCTTGCCTACGCGATCGGCGTGGCCAGTCCGGTTTCTGTCATGGTCAATACCTTCGGAACCGCAAGGATCGAGGAAAAAAGGATCGAGCGCCTTGTTCTCGAGGTTTTCAATCTCCGACCGAAAGGCATCATCAAGATGCTTGATCTCTTACGGCCGATATACCGCAAGACGGCGACATACGGACACTTCGGGCGTGAAGAGCCTGAGTTCACTTGGGAGAAGACGGACAAAGCTGACGATTTGCTGCGTGAAGCCGGACCGGCAGCTGCGTGAGGGCGGCTGGATCAAGCGCATGCGGCAACCCATTTCAACTCGCGAGACCACGCCCGGCCGGCGTGGCAAGAAGCCGGCTCGGGTTTTGGCGGAGATTTTGATGCCGGATTATGACGTGCTTTGCATCGGCAATGCCATTGTCGACATCATCGCCCAGTGCGACGAGGAATTCCTCGAGACCAACGGCATCATCAAGGGCGCGATGAACCTCATCGACACACAACGCGCCGAACTGCTCTACAGCCGCATGGGTCCGGCGATCGAAGCGTCCGGCGGCAGCGCCGGCAACACGGCGGCCGGCGTCGCCAGCTTTGGCGGCCGCGCGGCCTTCTTCGGCAAGGTCTCCAACGATGCGCTGGGCGAAATCTACGCCCACGACATCCATGCGCAGGGCGTCGCCTTCGGCACCACGCCGCTCAAGGGTGAGCCGCCGACGGCGCGCTCGATGATCTTCGTCACGCCCGACGGCGAGCGCTCGATGAACACCTATCTCGGCGCCTGCGTCGAGCTTGGCCCTGAGGATGTCGAAGCCGACAAGGCGTCCGGCGCCAAGGTCACCTATTTCGAAGGCTATCTGTGGGACCCGCCGCGCGCCAAGGAGGCAATCCGCCAGACGGCGAAGCTGGCGCACGCGGCAGGCCGAGAAGTGTCGATGACGCTATCGGATTCGTTCTGCGTCGACCGCTACCGCGACGAATTCCTCGACCTGATGCGCTCGGGCACGGTCGACATCGTCTTTGCCAACAGCCACGAGATCAAGTCGCTCTACCAGACATCGTCGTTCGACGAGGCGCTGGCCCAGATCCGCAAGGATTGCCGGATCGCCGCCGTCACCCGCTCGGAAAAAGGCTCGGTGATCGTGCGCGGCGACGAGACCGTGGTGATCAAGGCGACCGCCATCAAGGAACTGGTCGACACGACGGGCGCCGGCGATCTCTATGCCGCCGGCTTCCTGCATGGCTACACGCAAGGCCGCGACCTGCAGACTTGCGGCGACCTTGGCTCACTGGCAGCCGGATTGGTGATCCAGCAGATCGGCCCCAGGCCCCGTCAGAATTTGCGCCGCGAGGCCGAGCAGGCGGGGCTGACCATTCCGGACGTTCAAACGAGTTAGTGGCCTACCTTCCCGTTGTGCAGGCTATCTCGCCAGAAGCGCAATCACGGAATAGGGAAATCCTGATGTCGAACATGATGAAGGCGCTTGTGAAGGCCAAGGCCGAACCGGGCATCTGGATGGAAGAGGTGCCGGTGCCGGAAATCGGCCCCAACGACGTGCTGATCAAGATCAAGAAGACGGCGATCTGCGGCACCGACGTGCACATCTACAATTGGGACCAGTGGGCGCAGAAGACGGTGCCGGTGCCGATGGTGACGGGCCATGAATTCGTCGGCACCGTTGCCGATTTCGGCGCAGCGGTCACCGAATACAAGGTCGGCCAGCGTGTATTGGGCGAAGGCCACATCGTCTGCGGCCATTGCCGCAACTGTCGCGCCGGGCGAGGGCATCTGTGCCGCAACACACTCGGCGTCGGCGTCAACCGTCCAGGCGCCTTCGGCGAGTATCTGGCGATCCCGCAGCACAATGTCGTGCCGATCCCCGACGATGTGCCCGATGAGATTGCCGCGATCTTCGATCCCTTGGGCAATGCCGTCCACACCGCATTGTCCTTCGATCTGGTCGGCGAGGACGTGCTGGTGACTGGCGCCGGGCCGATCGGCATCATGGGCGCGCTCGTCGCCCAATGCGTCGGCGCGCGCAAAGTGGTCATCACTGACATCAACCCGGTGCGGCTGGCGCTAGCCAAGAAACTCGGCGTCCAGCATGTCGTCGACGCCTCGAAGGAGAAGCTGCGCGACGTCATGCCGGTGCTCGGCATGACCGAGGGGTTCGACGTCGGGCTCGAAATGTCAGGCGCCGCCCCCGCTTTCCGCGACATGATCGACACCATGAACAATGGCGGCAAGATCGCCATTCTGGGCATCGCGCCGACCGGCTTCGAGATCGACTGGAACAAGGTCATCTTCAAGATGCTGCATCTCAAAGGCATCTACGGCCGCGAGATGTTCGAAACCTGGTACAAGATGATCGCGCTTGTGCAGGGTCCGCTGGATGTCTCCGGCCTGATCACCCACCGCATCGGCATCGACGATTTTCAGATCGGTTTCGATGCGATGAAGAGCGGCAGTTCCGGCAAGGTGGTGATGGACTGGTAGGGATTGCCTTGGCCGCTATTCAGGAAAAGCTGACGACAGCACCTCTGGTCCGCCGGACATTTTCCAACTAGGGGAACATGGCTGGGTGGAGAGCTATGGCTCCGCTACGTGCGCTCGCTAATCATACACGGCGACGTATCGCGGCCCACCCGGTGACGGTCGATGGGGCAATTCGCTTCAGTCGATGACGGAAACCCGGTGAACCGATGCTGAGGCCCCGACGCGATCGTCTATTTCCTATGATCTGCGATTGAGGTCGAGGTGTTGCCGCTTTCAGCGGGTAAAATGCGATAGACGACTTCCGGTACCCTTCCGGTCAGCGAAAAGGAAGGCAACGAGCCGCATTGCCTCAAGCAAAATGTTACCAATAGTGTCCTGTTCCAAAGGGGATGGACAGGTCGTGCCATTCCGGTTCGGGGGAAGGATGGCGCGGCTCAGCATGGCGACACGGTGAAGCGGCGATCGTGGAGCTTTATTGCGGCGTTGACAAGCGGCGCATTCTGGATGAGTTCGAGGCGGTAACCGGCTATTATTCGCAAGCGCGCGATCCGTCTTATGAACCGTCGTGAGCAGAGGCCGTCTGCGGGCAAGAGCCGCAGCCGCTGTTACGGCAGCGATGTCCGCGACGCGCTCATCGTGTTGTGGGAGGATTCGGAGCGGCTGGGTCCGCATCGACGCTCGCGGCGGCCAGCGCCGCCGGGCAGGAATGAGTTCGCAGTTCGCCGCTCGGTGCCAGCCCGCACCTTCGGCGATTGGAAAGATCCGCCGCCCGGCTTTGTTGAGCGCATTCGGGCACGTCTTCGTCAGGGAGCTTCGTGCAGACGATGGTGCTGACCGGATTGCCGCCGGCTGGACCGATTGCATTCCGCTCCGCACGCGCGACAGCGGCAATGTGATCATGGCGATCAAGCAGGCCCGCTCCCGGTTTCGCTGACCCTGTGCTGCTGTTTGCCGGCATCCGCCCGCACAGGAAGAGCTTGTAAAAGCGGTCGGTGCGGAAATCGAGGAGCCGTTGGTCGTCGATCTTCAGCCTGAACGCGGTCGTTTGCTGGTGCCGCAAATCGGCTGTTGCATGTACATCCCTGTCAGACGTCAGTTTTCCTCGCCTATTTTGGTGTCGAGCGCGAAGTGCTCCAACCAGATTGCAAGGCTTTTTGGAAATGAGAGCGGCTTTGCGCAGGGCGCTCCGTTGTTGAGCATTCAAGCTACCAAGCCAATGACGCGCAGGTTCCACCAGGCTCGCCAGCCTTGAAGGACAGCGAAAAAAGCAGAGCACGACAGACACAACAGTGCATCAGGACGCCGCAGTCGTTGAAGATGGTGCGCTGCATCCATACCGTGGATGCATTCGATCCAAATAATCGATTTGTTCAATCAGTTTCTCGAAAGCTAACCCTACCCTCTGTGGGAATCGGGCTCTGAGCCGCGACGCTGCCTTGCGAGCGCAGGGGCTGCACGTAGGAGAGATGATGCAACGAGAAATCGCACGCGGGTTGCTGGCCTCGTGGGTTCGCCGACCGGCGTATTTGAGCCCGTCAGTTGGTCCTCACCCGCGCCTATTGCCACCGAGCGACTTGCATGTCCCTCCGACTCGGACCAGTTCCGAGAGCTGCGACGAGTTGCGCGCCGTGTGCTCCGATCAGATGGCCGCCGGTGACGCGTTCGATGGGCCGTCCCTCTTCGAGAGGAGATGAAATGCGAACGCTGCTCGTGGATCATCATGCGGATCTTGCGCGCGCCATGCGACTTGCGCTCGGGGATGGCGGCTTCGTCGTTGATGTCGTTGGTACTCTGGAACTGGCTTCGAGTGCATTTTCTTGCGCCAGCTATGAAATTCTCCTGCTGGAATTGGCTCTGCCAGATGGCGATGGCTTGGGTTGGCTGAGGCAGTTGAGGACCCACGGGCATTCAGTTCCTGCCGTCATTATGAGCAGCCTTAACGATCTCGATAAGCGAATTGCGATCTTCAACGGTGGTGCGGACGACTTTCTGCTCAAACCCATCTCTACCGATGAGCTTATTGCCAGAATGAGAGCCATTCTGCGCCGGGCGACACAGATGACCGACCTGAGGCTCGTATTTGGCAATCTCGACTTTGATCCGGTCGCCCGCCAGGTTTTCGTTGATGGGCACCCAATGATGATCGCACGTCGCGAACTCTGTATTCTAGAGCACCTGCTTAACCGGGCAGGCCGCATCGTGCCCCGTGCGCAATTGGAAGATCACCTCTATTCATTCAACGACGACGTGTCTGCCAACGCGCTTGAAGTCGGAATTTATCGTTTACGGGGACATCTGACCAGATCAGGTGCAACGCCACGGATCAAGACCATCCGAGGCATTGGTTACATCCTAGAATTGACTGACGCCTCGTCCGCATAGTTTGTCGAATCGAAAGAAGATCTATTTTGCTGATCCTTCAACATCCTTGCCATGCGCTCAATTGGCGGGCGATCGCCAACAAGGTTACAAGACCTGCAGTTCCCCGTTACCTGGGCCATCTCCTCTGCGCGCTTATTGTGACTTTCCCACTTGGTGTCGCGGCGCAAAACAAGCAGGACAAAGGCCCGCCGCATGCGGCTTCGAATAGCATCAACGCCACGCTGACCCTTTCCTCTTCGCTCGGGGAGACCGTTCATCTGCCCGCGCCAGCCACGACCATCTTTGTTGCTGACCCCACGATCGCGGATTTTCAGGCGCCATCGAGCAAAACAATCTTCGTCTTTGGCAAGAAATCGGGGCGGACCAGCCTATTCGCCTTGGATGGCAATGGCGAGCCTCTCGCCGAATTGCGTATCGTTGTCACGCAACCGATCGGGGATTTACGCGCCATGTTGCGGGAGCAGGTCGGCGACTATCCCATCCGCGTCAACTATACGCCGCGCGGCGCAATCCTTAGCGGGACGGCGCCCGACGCAGAGGTCGCCGACACCGCAAAAAGAGTCACTGAGCAATATCTGGGCGACGGAGCGCAAGTCGTCAACAACATCAAGGTCGCTGGATCCCTGCAAGTTAACCTCAGCGTGCGCGTAGCCGAAGTCTCACGCAGCGCCATGAAGTCACTCGGCGTCAACTTGTCCGCCTTCGGTCAAATCGGCAATTTCAAAGTGGGCGTTCTAAGCGGAAGCGCTGCAAGCGCTGGGTCTGGTTCAACCCAGGGTGGCGGTACAGCAGAAATCGGATTCGACAACGGTGCCGTCAACGTCAGCGCGGTTCTCGACGCGCTCGCCAAGGAGCATATAGCTTCCGTCCTGGCTGAGCCGAACCTCACCGCTATGTCGGGTGAAAAGGCCAGCTTTCTCGCGGGCGGCGAATTTCCCATTCCTGTCCTGCAGGAAAACAGGCAGGTATCGGTTGAATTCCGTCACTTCGGCGTCAGTCTGGAATTTGTGCCGACAGTTCTCAGCAACAATCAAATCAACATTCACGTAACGCCCGAAGTCAGTGAACTGTCGACGCAAGGTGCCGTGCAAATCAACGGAATTTCCGTGCCGGCAGTTTCCACGCGCCGAGCCGATACGGTCGTCGAACTCGCCAGCGGCCAGAGCTTCGCAATCGGCGGTCTAATCAGGCGGAACGTCAACAATGATGTCAGGGCCTTTCCCTGGCTCGGAGAACTGCCGATCCTGGGACCGCTTTTTCGCTCGACCTCGTTTCAAAAAGAGGAGTCAGAACTGGTCATTCTAGTTACGCCTTACATTGTAAGACCAGGCTCCAACCCAAACCAGATGAGCGCACCGACCGAGCGGGCGGCACCGGCTTTGAACGGAGGGGGCGCTCCGACGAATTCCGTGACAAGTCCCCCGCGAGACCGCGCTGCTATCCGTGCGGGCGCGCCAAGCGCCCAGGGCGGTCTCGGCTTCATCATCGAATAGTGTCATCCAAAGATGTTGCGTTTTATAATCCTCTTTGTCGCTCTGGCACCAAGCGTAAGTGGCTGCACAAGCACTACGCCAGTTGATGTCGAACCATCGGCACCAATGCTTGTCCGAGAGGAGACCACCGTCCTGACGTTGCAAAGCCTGCGCGCTTCCGAACGGCAGCGTTTGCGTGTTTTCCTAGACAAGGCCAGTCGCGGCCGGTTCGATGCCATCCACCTCCTCATCAGCGGTTCGCCCCAGCTCAGCGCAGGGGTAGCCCATCAGGCCAGGCAGTTGGCAATCGAAGAAGACAACATTCAATTGCGCGATCAACACGACGCCGGCTCAGTGCGAATTGAGGCGATTGTCTATCACGCCCGTCCGCCGGTCTGTCCCTCATATGGTGCCTTACCCAATGAAGAATCCTTCAAACAGCCGCTTGGTTGTTCGACAGGACATAACCTGGCCGTGATGGTCAACGATCCGCGCGATCTGCTCGACAATCAGGCCGTCAAGGCCGGCGATGGCGATCGTGCTTCTGTACCAGTTGCAACTTACAGAACATTCGGGACGGATAAAGGTGGCTGATACCGCCCTTATCTCGGCAGCACTCCTACCGGAGATTGAAAGCTTCCAATCGCGTCCTGATCTAAAATAAAAGGAACCGCTGGATGCAATATAGGCGCTATATCGAGGGCCTTAGGGCCGTTGCTGTACTTCCGGTCGTACTCTTTCATTTCGGAATTTCGGCGATCCCGGGTGGCTTTAGCGGGGTCGATATCTTCTTCGTCATCTCCGGCTACCTAACCAGCGGAAGCCTCCTGGATGACCTTGAACGCGGCCAATTTTCCATCGTCAACTTCTACTGGCGCCGTGCCCGGCGCATTCTGCCGGCGCTCGTCTTTGTGATGCTTCTCACCTGCATTGCAGCATTGTTCATTCTTCTGCCACCGGATCTGCGCGGATTCAGTCTTAGCATCATAGCTACCTCGACCTTCTGGTCGAACGTTTTCTTCTGGAAAACGTCAAGTTACTTCTCTATCGATGCCGCGCTTCTACCACTGTTGCACACTTGGCCGCTTTCCGTAGCGGAGCAGTACTACATCTTCGCACCAATCCTGATGTTCCTAATCTATCGCTACATCGGGAAGCGCTGGCTGACGACACTTCTTCCGATAATTCTCTGCAGCTTCGTAGTGGCGGTGATGGCGACATCGCTGGCACCCACCGCCGGATTCTATCTGCTGCCGACCCGAATCTGGGAACTCATGTTGGGCGCCCTGCTCATGCTCAAATGCCCCTCGCCGCTGGGCAACCGATTCCTGATGGAGTCGGTGGGGGTGGCCGGATTTGGCCTTCTCGCCATCGGGTTCTTCGCGATTTCGGCGAGTGATCCGTTCCCAGGCTACAACGCCTTGTATCCATGCATCGGAACGGCCCTTCTGATCTATGTTGGCCAAAATACCCCCTCGACGGTCGCCACCCGCATGCTCGAAGTCCGGCCGCTGGTCTGGATTGGGCTCATCTCGTATTCGTTGTATCTTGTTCACTGGCCTCTCAATGCGTTCGCGCACTATCTTTCGTTCCAAAAACTCGATCCGTTGATGACCGGTGCGATGTTGGTGGCAAGCCTCGCATTGGCTGCATTCTCCTGGAAGTTTGTAGAGCAGCCGTTTCGACAGAAGAGGGCCTTCACCTCCCCGGGGCCTATCTTCGCCTTTTCAGCGCTCGCGATCGTTGTCCTTTGTGCCGGCGGAGCGGCGGGGGCGCTCGGCAATGGCTTTCCGCAACGGTTTCCGGACTATGTCCAGCGGCGCATTTCCGTCGGGGACTGGAGGAATGGCATCTGTTTCAACGAGGGCACCAGCCGGATCGAAAGCTGGAATATGGAGGATTGCACGCGCACCAGCGGTTTTCCAACAACGGTTTTTTTGTGGGGCGACTCCTTCGCCGCGCACTATGTTTCCGGCTTGGGTGCTAACATAAATCGATTGCAGGCGAACATCGTTGAATATACGTACGCCAGCTGCGCGCCGATACTCTATTACTACCCTTACGATCGTCTTGATTGTGTCCGGTTCAATCGCAAGGCCTTGGACGTCATCTTGGAAGCGGACATCAAGACGGTTATCCTCAGCGGTAGATGGAGTGACTATGAGGTCAGAGGTTTCGACGGTCTTCAGCAAACAATCGCTACGCTTCGTGCCCTGGGCGTGCGCGTGTTTGTCATCGGCCAGTCTCCGCAGTTCCCAACTGACGTCCGGAAAATTGCGTTCTTCGCCAAGCGCCAAAATCTGGACGATACGTCCTGGCCGATCGCGATGGACCCCGACATCAACGAACGTGTGCGCTCATTTACCAAAGGCGCCACATTCATCGATCCGCTGAAATTCCTGTGCAGCGCAGGACGCTGCGCCTATTCCGATAGAGGAGAGTTTTTATATTTCGACTATGGTCATTTCTCTTCAGCCGGCGCCACACTGGCAATCTCGAAATACTGGCCGGCTTTTGGCAAGGACAATGCTCTTCCTAAGACGAAGTAGCGGCTCAGCGGCTGACAAGCACCAGTACGGGTCCCAGTGATAGCTCCTGCTTCCGCAGCAGCCGCGACGATGGAGCTGTTCAGGTTTAAGGCCCCCCGATAGTGACCTAGGATGGGTGCTGCCACGCGGCTCGGACTCAGCGTGCATTATCACGTAAATGTTGAGAGAATGAATGGCGCCGCGAAGGGCAATTCCAGCCGTCCAAAGCGACAGGCGTGTCGCGGCCTCGACATTGCAGTGGCGCTTACCTAACACGGCCTCACACTGCCCTCTAAGCGGCCCCGAATTTGAACTGACGGCCCCTGGCCGGTTCATCGGGCAGGTCAAGGGCTAGGTGTAGTACACAGGGCTCATAACTTTCAGTTTCTAGTTGGTACGATGGGCCGTGGACGGTCGATGCAGACTTCAAGATGGCGAACGAAGCTCTCCATGCGTGCGTTGTCGAGGCAAGTGCCTTTGCCATGCTCGCGACTGGAGAGATTTCAAAATGAGCCTTGTAAGCGGAGAATGCCGCCGACGCTGTTCGGCTTGCTCGTGCCCTTGACGGCGGTAGGCTCGGCAGGGCCGAGGCCAGAGTTGCCGTAGTGGTCGTAATCGACCTCGGCTGTGACCGTGAAGCCGGGAACGACCATGTAGGCGACGTTTGCAGCCACACCAGCATCCTTGAGCTGATCACCCGAGACCTGAAGGTTGAACGAAGTTTTCTCGTCAAACTCGTAGGTGGCGCCCGCCCAGAAAGCCCACTGGCCGTTCCAGATTTTGTACGAGCCGCGCCCATGATTGGCAATTGCGCCGTTTGAGTCCTCGTTGAGACTGGCATTGGAACCGTAGCCGAAGAGTCCAAACAGCGACAGCTGGTTTGTGACAGCGACGTCGACGCGGATCTTGCCGGCAAAAGCTTCGTAATTGCTGTCATAAGCCGCGACGCCGGTGATCGAGCCCCAGCCTTGCGTGTATTTCAAGCCGGCGACAACGTGCGGAATATAGCTGTCGATAGTACCGGCTGAGCCCGATCCTTGTTCGAGCGAAATCACAGTCGAAATGCCGTTGCCGGCGTCGAAGTGGTACTGAGCCACGTTGGTGTCGAAGCCGGCCGACGGAACGAGCATACTATCGAGAACGTCGCCAGCGTAGCTTACAAACGTATCGAAGGCCGACCCCTCCTTGCCAACTCGCAGGCCTCCCAGCTCGACCCAGGCAGAAGCCAGTGCGAGGCCGCTGTTGAAATCATAGTTCTGAGGACTGTCATGCGAGTTAGCGCTGTTGCCAAAATTCACGTGGGTTTCGGTATAGGTCGTCAACGCGCCGAGCTCGGTCTGCTGGCCGGTCCAAGTTTTGAACGTGAAGCGTGTGCTGTTTCGCCAAGTGCCTTGGTCCTCGCCAGTTCTCACGTCCGAGGTTCTTGCGCTGTCATACGATCGGACGTCACCCAGGCCGATATCGTAACGGACATAGCCGCCGATGCGCAGGCAGGTCTCGGTGTTGGGAATATAGGAATATCCCGAGCCGAGGACGTCGCAGATCTTGATGTACTCGGCCGGTTCCCGCTCGGCGCCAGCTGCTCGACCGACGGAAACGGTCATCAGAGCAGTTAAGCCGAGAAGAGGACTCTTGATGTACATGTCTAGATCTCCATGAAGGAATAAAAAGGATAGAGGCGAAAGAGCAAGCTTTTCCTCTAAATTTTGTGCGTGTTGTCTCCAATATGTGGACGCCAAAGCGCTTGACACGAGAGGTGAGCCAGCGTAAAAGCCACATGTACTTATAATAGTGTTTTCTGTTAGGAGATTCATTATCGTTTACATGTGAAACACTCCGGTCGGACCGCTGCAGCTCTCCGAAATAGAGCAGCAAGCGACATGCCAACCTGAAGCGTAAATGCGGCCGACACCAAAATCGGGCCGACGCGCCTTCGTCTCGCTGGAATCACTTTTTTTGAGGGTCACTGCGAAAAGCAATGTGCGACACGGTTCGCCATGTTCGATATGTGACAGTCTCGTTTAACAGCGACGGCTTCCCGTCTGACCGCAACGGAGGCCGCGCCATGCGCTACCGAGAAGGATCACTGCGCGTACGCTCCGCAAGGGCTGCGCCAGGAACAGAGGGCGTGCGCGTCCGAGGCGTCGCATGGTGGCCGCAGCACCTTTTCGCCGCTGTAAGTTCGCCGTGCAGGTACATTGCGCGGCCGGAAGCGAGAGGGAGCGCACCCTGAAACGGCTGCCTACGGCTCGCCTCGAGTAATTGGCGATGAACAGCATTCTCGAGAACTTAGTCTCGACGGAAAGAGCAACGAAAGGAAGCCGCTTGGACGAGCACGATCCGAAGGAAGAACCGATCGAGACCATTTTCCGCAACGGCACAATCACTGCCGTGGGTATCCTGCTTGCCTTTTCGCTCGGCTTCCTCACTCATTGGGCCGCGAACCCCTTGCCATGGCAACTCTACGATCTGTTCGCCGTAGTGCCGATCCTGCTCGGCATCGCACTGCAGATGAGAGCGCTGTCCATGCTGCTCGACATGAGTTCCTTGCGGCGCCCCATCTACGAACGCGCCAATCGCATTTTCATGGTCGGCCTCATCCAGACCGCGTGTGGCGTCGGCATGGCCATCTTGGTCGATCTTTTCGGGATATCGGTAGGGGGCACGCTGCCCGGCGCTTGACGACAAGCCACACCGCCGCTCTTCGCTCGAAGCGACGTCAAGCCGGGGAACCTTGTGCACCCCCTAGCGGCGTCCTCCTTTCATCAAATGAGCCGACGTCAGCTTTAGAGCGTCTCGGTGGCTAAAGCCGGTATGGTTTTTCGGCCGGCAGGGAAGGCCGCTGGCTGGACCTGGATGGCGTCTGAACGAGGCTTGACAGGTCCGTTGCGTCGGACATGAATTTCGCATTGCAAAGTTCTTCCGCAGACGCCTCAAGCACACTGCACTGGCGTCACGTACTACTCAGACGTTGAATGCGGCACCGCACCATCACCTCAGGCGCAACCATGGCACGCGCGCTCCCCGGCGTGGTTGACCCCATCCTGTCCAAACGAGACTGCGACATAAGCGGGACGCACTGACTTAGGTCAGAGACCAGGACGAGCGCGCAACGAAAGAATGATGGATCAGCGACGTGGGATGACAGCTCCTTGCACACCTCAATCCTGACAAAGTACCGGGACCCCCGGCCGCCTTGGTATACCATCTATCCGACTGTGCCAGACTTCTCTGCGGCAGTTGGTGCTGACGATTATGAGGAATGGCTGGGGGGCCTCCCGGCCGACGAATCGGTGTCGCTCTATTTCCACATTCCGTTTTGCCGATCCATGTGCTGGTATTGCGGCTTCCCTACCGCGGTCATCCGTCGCAACGGCCCGATCCTTAATTATTTAGCGGTGCTGCGTCAGGAGATCAGTTTGGTGTCGGAGCAAGTGCGGCAAGGGCTGCCGGTGAGCGATGTGCATTTCGGCGCGGAACGCCTCACCTTATCGGGCCAGCCGAGCACTTGGCGCTGATGGAATTTCTACGCCGCCACTTCGCTTTCAGCAAAACTGCTGCGATCACCGTGGAGATCGATCCCCGAACGTTCACACCGGAAATGGCCGAAGCCTTGGCAGCTAACGGTGTCAACCGCGCGAGCATCGGCGTGCAGAGCTTTGATCCCGATGTGCAAAGGCGATCAATCGGATCCAGAGTAAGGTGCAGACGGCCGCTGCAGTCCAAAATCTCCGCCGGCATGGCGTTGGCCATATCAACTTCGACCTCATCTTCGGTCTACCGAAACAGACTGTGCAGTCCTGCATCCAGACCGCGATGGCTGCGGTCGCCATGCGCCCCAACCGGCTTGCGGTGTTCGGATACGCGCATATTCCTTCCGTGATAAAGAACCAGCGCCTATCGAGCAGGCAGGTCTACCGGACGGCGATCTTCGCGCCGAACAGGCTGCAGCTGTCGCCGAGACACTGGTTGGCGCTGGCTACCGGGAGATCGGGCTCGATCATTTCGCTCCGCCGGACGACGAACTCGCGCTAGCGCAGAAGACCGGGCGCGCCTACGGCGTAATTCGCTGGGATACTCGGCCGATACTTGCAAAACGTGATCGGCTTAGGCGCGTCGGCTATTGGCCGAGTCCGCGAGGGGTATGTTCAGAACGAAGTAACACGGGATTCTTACGCCCGGCACATCGCAAGTGGACGTCTGGCGACATCAAAGGGTCACCGTCTGACCGACGATGACCGGGTGCGCGCAGCGATCATCGAGCGACTGATGTGCGATTTGGAGGCCGACGTGCCGACCATCTGTGCCGCCCACGAAATCGAACCAGCTCGTTTTCTCGATTCAGTTGAGAGTTTGGTGACGCTGGCTGAGGAGGGGATCCTGGACGTCGAAAACGGCTTCATC